>JAXEOR010000127.1:0-3657 GCA_034117945.1 Clostridia bacterium
AAGCCGCCCACGATAAAATGATGGACTGCCTGGATAAGATTTTAGGCAGAAAAGGAATTCGTTCTTTGAAAACAGGGTTTCAGAAAAATATGGCAGACGCCCAAATGGTGGCTTCTATTGCGGGAAATCTGAAAAATATCATGACCAATAAGGATGGAGGTGCCGAGGCCATGCGCCAGGACGCAGAGGAAATTGCAGGCGCAATGGAAAACAGCTTCTATCATGGGCGAGAGGAGCTTGCGGCCAAGGCTGACGCAGCCATTAAAAATGTTCTGGGATAAGAGATGAGGTGAGTCAAAATGAAGAGAATAACGGCTCTGTTGGTTGTTATGATGCTGCTGACGGGATTCACCGCCCTTGCAGAATCGGCACCGGATGACGTTTGGGAATCTGAATTTGAATATAACCAAAACGGAACTCTTGTTTCCTATCACGGGGGAGAGGTGGTTTCTGTTCCCGTTAAAATAAACGACACGGAGATCCGGAAAATCGGTGACGGTTTATTCTTTGATGCAGACATTTCCACTGTTTATACAGGGGAGGGGATGGAGCAGATCGGGGAAAGCACTTTTGAAAACAGCCGCGTTTCCTATGCCGATCTTGCCGCAACGGTAACCTATGTGGCTGACCGTGCCTTTGCAAACTGCGCCGACCTAACGGATGTGGTATTAAATTCAGACCAGATTACCTTTGGCTATGATGTGTTTATGGGCACAGGCCATATTAATTTTACCGTTCCCTGTACGGCGGATCTTACGGTGCTGGAGGATAAAATTTCTGATGCCAAGGGCGACAACAACTTCAGCTTTGTAAAGATGCACACCGCTCTGATAGAAAGCATGACCGAAACGGATATTTACGGAGAAAATATGCTGTACTGCGAGGCCTGCGGGTTTAAGGGAAGCAAATATCTTGACGATATTTCTATTCCATTTGAGGATGTTTCCCAGGACGCATGGTATTATTCTTATGTGGCCACAGCTTACGACTTTGGCATTTTAAGCGGTAAAACAAAAAGCGTTTTTGATCCGGATGCAGGCCTGACCTGCGCTGAGGCGGCCAAAATGGCGGCATGTATTTATTCCTATCAAACGGCAGACGAATATCAGTTTGAGCATAGGGGGGAGAATTGGTATGACGTTTATGTGGATTACTGCTATCAGAAGGGCATCATAGAGGAGAACGTGACCTTTGATTGGGAGCAAAATGCTACCCGGGCACAGATGGCCTATCTGTTTTCACGCTGTGACGCAAAGCCCTATTATATCAATGAGATACCCCTGACCGATATCCCCGATGTCTATGACACCACAGAGTTCGCCTATGAAATCCTGGATCTTTACTGCAAAGGAATTGCCGTGGGCAGTAATCAATTTTATGCCTATTATCCTGATTCTGATGTAAAGAGAAGTGAAGCGGCGGCCTTTGTGTCAAGAATTTTGCGCTGGGATATGCGTATTGTGCTGGCAAAGGGATGAAGAAAGCAATTAGAGTAATGAAATTGATTGCGCTTTTTTCAATGGCTGCCCATTTGCTGGGATGTAGCAAAATTCCCTCGGGACTGCAAATACTGGACGGCCCCGGTATGGTGTATGTCGACAGGGAATACCGCACGGAATATGCCAACACACTCCCTTTTGATGACATAGAGGGATATCCCTTTTGGGCAGTGGCATATTTAGGGTGCGGTGAGGCAGGCAGGGAGAAGTGTGAGGCTTATAAAAAGAAACTGTTTTCGGAACTGTCTGAGGAAAGCCTTGCAAAAATACAGCATTTTGATTTTGAGGGCGACCAGTGGTATCTGGTGATACCCAGGTATGGGTTGGAAAATGAGATCATTCCTCTTGGCCAACAGTCAGAAAGCCGGTGGGTTCGTTCCGGTGAGGCCTTTACTGTCACCTGCAATTCTAACATTAAAATTGCGGTGTACGACTATGAAGGTCATGAATTTTCCCTTCAGACAGATGGGGAAGGACATCTGATCAGCGGGGAAGATGTATGGGACATTACAGAATATGAATCATCATAAATGAAAGGAGTTTGATTACATATGGGATTGTTAAAAGCAGGAATCGGTGCTGCGGGCGGTGTGCTTGCTGATCAGTGGCGCGACTATTTCTACTGCGAAAGCTTGGACGCTGATGTTCTTGTTGCCAAAGGAGAAAAAAGAACGGGTGGCAGAAGCTCCAATAAAAAGGGCACTGATAATATCATTTCTAACGGTTCTATCATCAATGTGAATGACGGACAGTGCATGATCATTGTGGAAAGCGGCAAGGTGGTTGATATTTGTGCTGAGCCGGGAGAGTTTGTTTACGACACCGGAACAGAACCGAGCATTTTCTACGGTGATCTGGGGGAAAACATCAAAAAAAGCTTTGCTCAGATCGGAAAGCGCTTTACCTTCGGCGGAGAGCCCGGAAAGGATCAGCGGGTGTATTATTTCAACACCAAGGAAATTATCGGGAATAAATACGGAACCCCATCTCCCGTGCCCTTTCGGGTAGTTGACAATAATATCGGGCTGGATATGGATATTGCAATCCGCTGCCACGGGGAATATTCTTATAAAATCACAAACCCCATGCTGTTTTATACCAATGTTTGCGGGAATGTGGAGAATATTTATCTCCGTGAAACCATTGACAGTCAGCTCAAAACCGAGCTGCTCACAGCACTCCAGCCGGCATTTGCAAAAATTTCTGAAATGGGCATTCGTTACAGTGCACTGCCTGCTCATACCAGTGAAATTGGGGATGCATTGAACGAGGAACTTTCCGCAAAATGGCGAGATTTAAGAGGAATTGAAATTGTTGTGTTCGGGGTATCCTCCGTCAAGGCTTCGGAGGAAGACGAGCAGATGATCAAGGAAGTCCAGAGAAACGCTGCCTTTCGCAACCCCAATATGGCGGCGGCGCATATGGTTGGCGCTCAGGCTCAGGCCATGCAGGATGCAGCCAAAAACGAAGGCGGCATGGGCGCAATGGGTGGCTTTTTCGGCATGAACATGGCGCAGAACGCAGGGGGAATGAACGGAGCAAATCTGTTTGCTATGGCTCAGCAGCAACAGCAGTCTCAACAGGCAGCACAGCCCCAGCAAGCAGCTCCCGCAGGCTGGAACTGCGAATGCGGTCAAACCGGCAATACGGGAAAATTCTGCATGAACTGTGGCAAGCCCCAGCCCTCGGCCGATGGCTGGACCTGTTCCTGCGGAACGGTGAACAAGGGCAAGTTCTGTCAGAACTGCGGAAGCCCCAAGCCGGCAGGCGCACCCCTTTACAAGTGTGACAAATGCGGCTGGGAGCCTGAGGATCCGGCACATCCGCCCAAGTTCTGCCCGGAATGCGGCGACATATTTGATGATAACGATAAGAAATAAGGAGGAGTTTTAACGTGAAAGTTTCTTTCACGTTATGCCTCCGGCGGATTTCATCGCCCGTGCAAAAATTCCCTCGGCAAGCCTTCGGAAACGCACATGGGCGCAATCATCTCTTATCATTCCTTGCCCTGCGGATAAGAGAAATTTAATGACTATTTGTGCCGACGCAGGGCGGCGGAATGGAGATTATTATGAAAAAAGTTGTAGCAATGATATTAGCAATTGGGATGGTGTTTTCACTGACTGCCTGCGGCGGTGAGAAAAAGATGGATCAAACA
>JAXEOR010000128.1:0-3110 GCA_034117945.1 Clostridia bacterium
ACCATACTGACGCCCTGAGGTGCATTCCATGCCGGACAGGGTGATATAGGATGCATCGGAAACAGAAATCAAATCATTGTTTAAATTTGCCATTTTAATTTCCGCATCAGGATTATCGGTAGAGGGATACAGATATAAAAGTCCTGTTTGTCTGTCGATATAATATTCTCCCGGTTCATCCATTTCTTCGTATACGTTCATGGCATAATAGTTAATGCCGTAAGGCGCACCGATACCGGAAATAGGAGTCTTGCCGTCTTCCATAAAGCCTGCGCCGCCGTAGGTCATGGCCGCAGTTGCCTCAATGGTATTTTCCTCCTTGTTCATGGTACCGTAAATCACTTCATTGATCCATGTTTCGCCCCAGTAGCCGTTGTAGATAATATCCTCTACGTTGACAGACCAGCCTTCCATTCTGGCCTCATCTTCTTCATAATACTGAAACTTCATCAAGCCCGTACCCTGCCGGTAGTGATCCTCGGGATAACGGGTGCACTTACCGCGGTTTAAGATATCGCACTGCATCCAGTCCGTTTTGGTGTCACTGTTGGGATATCTCGCAAGGCGCATCGCCTGACCGTCATACAAAATCAAAGGGGCATTGTAGCTTGCGGTACTTAATTTGTATTTGGCGGGAGTTGCCAGGCCAAAATCTGAAAGCTTCCCAACAACAACCTTCTGCTGAGCGGTTTCGGAACTCAGCTTGTCTTTCATTTCCCCTTCAACCGCCTTGAATTGAGAAAGCTCCATAGTAGCGCCGCCGGACAAAATAACCTTTTCGCCCGGATATGCCGTATAGGTAACGGGCTTATCTTCCGTACCGCTGTCTTTTTCAGTCAATGTAAAGGTGCGGCTCAGCTGATATGTGCCTTCTCTGACATAAACGGTAATGCCGCCATCAGGAATCGCATTATTTTCACGGCGGGTTCTGATGGTGTCTCTTGCTTTTTCCAGGGTGGCAAAGGGAGCTTCAATGGAACCGTAGTTGGAATCACTGCCGTTTGCTGCTACATAGTAGGCCACTACCTGCACAATCTGCACCGTTTGGGAAGACATTTCCGTTCCTGCCAGGCCGTTAATATCCTTCGGGATCACCTTGACCCGGATGTATTTTCCTGTGTCTTCCATTGTCACCTCATAGGTTTTGCTGGCGGACGACTGCACCTGGGTAAAGGGGCCTGCCTGATCTGCTGCAGTTTCCCAAACAAACAGGCTTTCTCCCTCATCGTCTCCCCCTTGGGAGGGAACATAGGTATATTCCGCTGTTAAAATGCTCCCCACTTCCGCTGTACCGGTGATGGAAACATCGGCGGCAGAGGGAGGGTTCTTTATGGTAGAAATCTTGCTGTCGGTTTGTGCATACACCTTTGTGCCCAGCTTGGGCTCTACCGTGCTGCGAGGAGTAACTCCTACCCGCAGATATTTGCCCAGATCTCCTTCTACAGGGGTGTATGTTTTTTGCGTTGCTCCTTCAATTTCTGTCCAAACAGTTTGATCCGGAGAGGATTCCCACTGATACAGAGAGGTATCCAGCGGATCTCCATTGGCGTCTGATATACTTTCATTCGCAGTCAACTCTTCCCCCACCATGCAGGCTCCGTCAACAGTAAGACTGTCCACCTCAGGCGCATACGGGGAGAGAACCGTATTCACAGAAATCAAATCATCCACCCAAATACTCCCCTCAGGACAAGAAGCTTTTTTGTACAAGCTGATGCTCGCAACAGGGGTGTCTACCGGCTTTGTTCCGGAAACAACATTCTGACTGTCTATCGTGATCAGGATTGCTTCACTGTCCCAGGAAACTACCAGCTGATGCCATCCCAGAGAGCGGGGCACCGTGCTTTTTACCATATCGGCAGAAAAGCTTTCTCCTCCAACCTCAGCGTAGGTATTTGTGGTCGTATTAATACCAATATAGGAATTCATCCGCTTATTTGTTGTTTCATTTCTTACCCCTGTCACCTGGAAAAACACATTTTTCCCGGTTTGCAGATCGTCATAGAACCAAAGCTGAACCGCTCCCTGAGAAAGGGTGGTGATTTCTTTCATTCCTCCCCCTTTTGAAAGAGCAACAGCAGAGGACAAAGCGGTTGTGCTGTTCAGCGTGTTCATCCACAATGCCTTAGCACCCGATCTCACCTGATCGGCCACTACCTTTTCTGTTTCCGTATCTGTCCAGTCAGTGCTGTTCTCATAGCCGATTGTCTTCTGCACCTGGCCGACTGCGATCGTAACAGACTTTGAAACCTCATCAGCAGTTGCGGTAATCACTGCGATGCCCTCCCGGCCTGCAGTAACCAAGCCGTTTTCATCAACAGAGGCCACCTGGGGATTGCTGCTGGAGAAGGCAACTCCTTCCGTCAATTCCGTAACCGTTTCTCCCTTGATTCCCTTCACAGAGATCTGTGTTGTTTCTCCCGGTGCCAGTATGGTTTTTTCCGTGCCGGACAGATCCAGAGAATCGTACAGGTATTCCACCTCTGCCAAAGAAAAATCGTCCAGCCAGTAAACAGAGCCTACCGTTTTACTCGGGAAATAGAAAAACAGATCCGTGCTTGAATAATCCTCCAGCATGGTGAAGGTCATGGAATAGGTTTTCCAATCCGAGGTTAATGTGTAACTCAGGCTGATATCGCCGATAAGCTCAGACCCGTTCTGCATTCTGTGAAAATTCTGTCCGCTGTCAGAATAAAACCCCAGCGTAACGCCTTCTCCCTTTGCCTTAAAGGCAATGGTGTAGGTTTTGCCGCTCTCCCAGTTGACTTCAGGCGACCAAATACGCCCCTGCTTGCCGTCTGTCACCAGTTCTACCTTCATCGCCTGTTCCGCTTGGTCAAAGGTGACGGATGTCTCGGAAGCAGTTCCCTGCGTAGACTGCTTTGCCTTAAAATCGTCCACATTCTCCTGGGTATCAAAATACCAGTTGAAAATATTCGTGCTTGCTCCGCTGACCGGCATCAGTGACACCATCAAAAGGGTCAAACACAGTAGAAAAGATGCTGTTTTTTTCAGTATCTTTTTCATCATTTTACTTCTCCTCTCGTCTCTTTAAATCCCGTCCTATTTTTCTGCAATATCTGTTGTAATCTCCTGGGCTGCTTCCCCTT
>JAXEOR010000129.1:0-23292 GCA_034117945.1 Clostridia bacterium
CGCATAAATGCGCAGTATAAAAGCTCGCCGAATTCTCCCAGGGTGATGGTCTGCTCCGGATGAAATTCTCCGCTTTCAAAGCCGATCCCATAGGCGGCCAGAGCCTCTGCCGCCTCCTGGGCATAATGCCCCTCCAGATCGGTATATACCGCCTTTTCCGGGCGGCTTTGTTCCCAGTCATAGCCCACCTCTCCGGTGAACGCATCAATACGATCCGGCCGATCCTCCAGGGCATACACCAGCTTTCCTGTTCCCTCTGCCGGAAGGTAATGAAGCGTATAGGCTCTTTGCTCCAGCAAAAGTCCCGCAGCCTGCTGGATGGAAATCACATCCTGGGCAGAGCAGATCTCGCCGATACCGTATACCAGACTGTAATAAACCACCTTGCCCTGATCGTCTAAAAAAATCTCTGCATAGTCGCCTTCAAAGGGGATCTCTCCATGATACCGAACAAAACGGCCGGCCTCCTGGTCATAATGGAATTCTCCCGCCCGTTGAGACAGCTTTTGGAACACCTTGCTTTCTGCCTGCTGATCGTGTGTTAGCTGCTCTCTTATGCTCCAATAACGATGCTCGTAAAAATAGTTCAGCTCACCTGTTTTGGCATTCACGCTGGCATCAGCGCCCTTGTCCCACTCCTCTTCCTCTCCAAAGCACAGAAAATAGTAATATTCATGATCAAAGGAGATGTGCCGCTCCAGACTGTTCAGCGGCAGAGAACTGTCTATGGAAAGCAGCTTGTTTTCCCGCAGGGATTTTTCCAGTTTCTCCTTGGAAAGCAAGACCTCCAGCTCATCAAAATGCCCCAGCTCCTCCGGCGTTAATCCGCTGCTCAGAGCCGCTCCTTCTGCCTGATCTCCCTTCAGATTGGAATAGTAGCTCCTATCCTCCGAGTCATCCTCCACAACCTGTCCGTCTGTGGCACTGATGTATTTTCGCTCATCCCCCAGCCGATAAACAGGGAGATATCGTCTGGGGCCTTTCTCTGTCTCTCGGGTGTTTCCTGTTTCCTGAACGTAAAACAGCTGTGGAGCCAGCTTTTTTGCGTACAGCTGCCCGGCCTCCTCCCGGCTGATGAGCGGCTGCTCCGATTCAAAGGAAAGCCCCGGGGTATAATGTATCGAAAATTCCCGCACCCCGTCCACAGCAAGCGTAACAGCCAGGTAACCCTGATCCCCGATCACAGGAATCCCCTGATGGGTTCTCTGCACTAAAAATTGAAACTGATCTGAGTAAAGATCCATCACATCGGAATCATAGCTTAATGTAAATTCCAGCTCGGGATTCAAGCCAGCCAGCAGCTGCTTTGCCTGCTCCATGGCCTGATCTACCGAGGGACGGTCAAAATACAGGGAATCCTTTTCGCCCTCGTCCCAGCTATATTTTCTGTATTCGGTAATCACTTCTTCCTGATTAACTGTTAAATATAAAAATTTGCTCTCTCCCTTCCACCTAAATCGAAAGGTTTTTCCCTGTTCTGTTTCCAAAATCGAGCTGTCAAAGCTATCATACTCCTGGGTATCCCCGATCCGCTCCTTGACCGCAAGCAGCATCCTCTCCTCCTCCGTCTGCGCCCAGGCAGGCAAAGCAGCTGCCACAGTCAGCAAAAAGCATAGTAAAAAAACCATCCATTTTTTCATGTTGTCCCGCTCCCTTTTCATAGTTTTCACTACTAATACCTTCCAATTCAGAAAAAGGTTTCATTTTTTTGAATTCATACAGAATCTTTTTTTATTATATCATAAAATCATAGAAATTGTAAACAATATTTACGAACTCGGTTCTGCTTTTACCGATTTAATTTTTGATGAAAAAGGAGTGTTACAATGAATTCCAAGGTAGATTGCGCAGTATATGACTGCATGTATAACAGCACCGGAACCTGTGCGGCAAACGAAATCAGCATCTGCGGGTCAGACGCCACAGAGGTAGATTCCACCTGCTGCGGCACCTTCAGCAAGGGCAGCATGACCAACAGCATTGCCGACCAGGCCGCTTCCGGCACCTTCATCGGATGCGACGTGACCAATTGTATCCATCACGCAGACCACAAATGCAAGTTAAGTGAAATCCAGGTAGACGCCTGCGGCTGCAGCGGAACGAAATGTTCCTGCGAATCGGAAACCTGCTGCGATTCCTTTCAGTGCAGATAACAGACGATCACAAAAAACCCCTCCGTTTGATCCAAACGGGGGGATTTTTCCTGCCGAGCCGATTTTTCGGCCCATCTTCTTTTATTGCTGCTGGGTAGGCTTTTCCTCCCCCAGCTCAACGGTCAGGGTCATGGTTTCGCCGTTTCGGTTGACCACAAATTCCAGCTGATCTCCAACCTTGTGCTCGTCACGGATCTCATTGATTTCCTCCACGGAATGAATGTCCTTGCCGTCCACCTTGATAATCACGTCTCCCGCCTTAATACCGGCACGCTCCGCACCGGAGAAGGGAGACACCTCAACCACATAAACCCCTTCCGGGAATCCGTACATTTTTGACATTTCTTCTGTGATCTGCCGCCCTGCAATGCCAACCAGCGGCCGCCCCTGCACATAACCGTATTCCATCAAATCCTCAATTACGGTTTTAGCCTCGTTAATGGGAATGGCAAAGCCAAGTCCCTCCACCTCACTGGCAGAAATTTTGGCAGAGTTAATCCCGATCACTTCCCCGTAGCAATTCACCAGAGCACCGCCGGAGTTACCGGGGTTAATAGCTGCATCTGTCTGAATCAGATTTAGGGTGATGCCATTTTCCACTTCTATGGTTCTGTTCAGCGCACTGACCACGCCCTTGGTTACCGTTCCGGCAAATTCTGTTCCCAGGGGATTTCCGATGGCAATCACCGATTCGCCTGTTGCAAGATCAGAAGAATCCCCCAGCACTGCAAAGGGGAACTCCCCATCGCCCTCAATCTTTAACAGAGCCAGATCAGTTCTGGAGTCTGTTCCGATCAGCTTGGCCGGATATTCCTCCCCGGTGGAGAAAACCACCTTTAATTCCGTTGCGCCTTCCACCACATGATTATTGGTTACCACATAACCATCTGCATTAATAATGATTCCGGAGCCGCTGCCCTGCTCCACCGACTGGGAAAAGAAGGTGGTGTTGTTGCTGATTCCTACCACAGCAGGACCAACCTTTGAGGCAATTTGCTGATCCGTCAGTGCCACACGCTCATCGTTTCCAACGGTAACCTTTTCCGCATCATCGGTGCCCTGCAAGGCATAATAGCTGACCGCCGGACCGCCTGAGCCACCGCTTTTTCCGCCGGACAGACCCATCATCAGCCCAACGCCCAAAACGCTTCCCAAAACTGCCCCAACCAGCGCCATCGCCACCAGGCGAACGCCGTCATGCCGTTTTTTCACCTTCTCGGTATAAAAGGGCTGGCCGGATCCGTGATGAGCCTGCTGCACCGGAGGCCGCTGCATGCCGAAGTGCTGCTGCCCTGCTCCGTAAACCGGAGGTCTTTGAGAAGGAGAAAAGGGAGGCTGCATTCCTTGGCCGCCCTGGGGATGTACCGGCTGACTTCCATAGCTCTGGCTCACGTTGCTTTGCGGTGTTTCTATCGCTCCGGAACCTGCGGGCTGTGAGGGAGCCGCCTGCTGGGGCACCTCATTTGCAGGTTCATGATTCCACTGATATTCTTTTTTGTTTTCATCCATAACAGATTCCTCCGTTTCTTATTTTCGTTATCTTTAGTATACGAGCATTTTTTGACATCAATGTGAACAAAATGTAAACTTTCAAAAAGCTTCTCTATTTTTGCCTGGACAGGGTGAACACAAATACCGTACCGTGCTCCCGATCGCTGGTTACCTTAATGCTTTGACCGTGCCTTGCCAAAATGGTTTTCACAATATGAAGACCCAAGCCCGTACCGCTTTTGTTCATTCCACGTGACAAATCCGCCTTGTAAAACCGCTCAAAAATGTGGGGCAAAACCTGAGGCGGAATCACCTCTCCGGTATTTCCCACCGAAACCCGTACCAAAGAAAGTTCCTCGGACAGGCTGACCGTGATTCTGCCCCCCTGGGGAGTAAATTTTACTGCGTTGTCCAGCAGATTGGTCACCACCCGCAAAATTCCGTCCCGATCCGCCCGGACAAGCTGCTCGTCACGGTAAAATTCCACCGCAACCTCAATCTGCTTTTCCGTAATCCGGCTCTCAAAACCAATCAGCACCAAACGGATCAGCTCGTTCAAATCAAAAATGCTTTCCCGAAGCTCCTCCTTGTCGCTGCGCTCCATATAAAGCAAATCGTTTACCAGCCTGGTCATCCGCTTGACCTCATCTAACACAATCCGAAGGTAATCTCCCTTTTTCTCATCAGGAATTGTCCCGTCCAGAATGCCTTGAACAAATCCGCTGATGGTGGTAAGAGGAGAACGAAGCTCATGGGACACATTAGCCACAAACATTCTCCTGTTTTGCTCCAGCTCGTTTAAGGAACAGGCCATATCATTAAAGGCCACCGACAGCTCTCCGATTTCATCATCCGGATAATTGGAAATCCGCACATCAAATCTCCCCTGAGCAAACTCCTCCGCCGCCTGTTTGATTTTTTGAATGGGTCGGGAAATTCTTTGGGAAATAAAAAACACAATCAAAAAGGAAACCGCCAGTGAAAATAGGAGAGATAACATTAAAATCTTAAATACATCCATCATAAAGAAATGAATCTGAGGCATGGGCGATGACAAGAACAAAGCGCCCCCCACCTTCCCTTTCAGGATTAAGGGCAAAACAATATTCAGCCGTTTTTCAGAAAAGGTTCCGTCAAGGGTGCCCCATTGCCGGACGGTTTTCCCATTCAAAACCTCGTCCATCACCGAAATTTCCAGCTGCACCCCAACCTTAGGACTCTGATTTTCGCTTGCCGCCAGCATCACCTTTCCGCTACTGTCGGTAACAAAAATAGAGCTGTTCAGCTGATAGGCATAAGAGTTCAGGCTTCTTTGATATAGCCCGAAAGCGGCAGAGCTTTCATTTTCCAGCAAAAACACCGTTAAATCCCTGATCTCCTGGGCGTTTTGCAGTAAAGCCTCTTCCTCGCTTGACAGCATATATTTCTGCATCAGAAAAGTCAGAGAGCTTCCGATAATTAAGGCAAAAATCAACACAACCAAAAGTGTGCTCCATAAAATTTTAGAAAAGATCCGTTTTAGCATCTCTATCTCTTCACCTCAAATTTATACCCTACCCCATACACGGTTTTCAGCTGCCAGTAAGGAGATTCTCCCAGCTTTTCCCGAATTCTCTTGATATGCACATCCACCGTACGATCCGCACCGAAATAGTCATAGCCCCATACCTGATTCAACAGCTGATCCCGGGTAAAAACCTGATTGGGATGGGAGCAAAGAAAATACAGCACCTCCAGCTCCTTGGGAGGCACCTCCAAGCTTTTTCCGTTCACCTTCAGCTCGTAATTGGTCATATTCACCGACAGGTTCGGATACACAACCTCCTGCTGTTCTGTTCCAGAGGCCAACTCCCCTGTGCGGCGGAGCACCGCCTTGATCCGCGCAATCAGCTCCTTGGGCTCAAAGGGCTTCACCATGTAATCATCCGCCCCCAGCTCCAGCCCCAGCACCTTATCAAAGGTTTCCCCCTTGGCAGTCAGCATAATCACCGGAATGGAGCTGATTTTTCTCATTTCTCGGCAAACCGCCAGGCCGTCTAATTTAGGGAGCATCAGATCCAGCACAACAAGAGAGGGGGCAGAGGTTTGAAACAGCTCCAAGGCCTGCTCCCCGTCATAAGCCTGAATCACCTGATAGCCCTCCTTGTCCAGATACATCCGAATCAATTCATTGATATTCTGATCATCGTCAACCACCAATATTTTCACTGCGTCATGCATCAAAACCTCTCCCGTCTTATCGTAGAAATTGTACTTTTATTATACCATTCTTTGCTGGTATTTGTCAATCGGCATATCTTTTTCTTGCAAATCAATTGGTTTTGGTGTATAATATTGTTATTACATTATTGTTATTACATTACGGTTAGGAATGATGAAAGAATGAAGCTAGGAATCGTAGGTCTCCCCAACGTGGGAAAAAGCACTTTGTTTAATGCGATCACCAAGGCCGGCGCGGAATCGGCCAATTACCCTTTTTGCACCATTGAGCCCAACGTGGGCGTGGTTGACGTGCCGGATGAGCGGCTGAAGGTGCTGGCAGATATGTATCACCCGGAAAAGGTAACTCCCGCCGTGGTAGAATTTGTGGATATTGCAGGCCTTGTCAAGGGCGCCAGCCGGGGCGAGGGCTTAGGAAATAAATTTTTATCCCATATCCGGGAGGTGGACGCCATTGTTCATGTTGTCCGCTGCTTTGAGGACAGCAATATTGTTCATGTGGAAGGCTCCATCGACCCCCTGCGGGATATTGAAACCATTACCCTGGAGCTGATTTTTGCAGATTTGGAGAGCGTGGATAAGCGCTTGGAACGCAGCGCAAAGCTGGTCAAAACAGGGAATAAAACCTATGCAGAAATTGTAGAGGTATTGAAGAAGGTAAAATCCGTGCTAGACAGCGGCAAGCCCGCCTCCGCCGCCGGATTGTCCCCGGAAGAGGAGGCATTGATTGCCGATATGCCTTTGCTGACTCAGAAAAAGGTGCTGTTTGCTGCTAATGTGTCAGACGCTGATTTCGCCAACGGGATTGACCAAAATCCTTATGTGAACCAGGTAAAGGAATATGCCGCCGCACAGGGAGCGGAGGTGTTGCCCATCTGCGCCAGCATGGAATGCGAAATTGCCGAGCTGGATAGTGAAGAGGAAAAGCTGATGTTCCTGCAGGATATGGGTCTGGAGGAATCCGGCCTTGACCGGCTGGTAAAAGCCGGATACCATCTGCTGGGGCTGATTAGCTACCTGACTGCTGGACCCAAGGAGGTCAGAGCCTGGACCATTCCCCAGGGAACCAAGGCTCCTCAGGCAGCCGGAAAAATTCACAGTGATTTTGAAAAGGGCTTTATCCGGGCAGAGGTGGTTTCCTATGACGATCTCATCGCTTGCGGCAGCTACAATGCCGCAAAGGAAAAGGGTTTAGTGCGCTCCGAAGGAAAGGAATATGTGTTCTGTGATGGAGACGTGGTGTTGTTCCGCTTTAACGTATAAGAAAAAATTGCACAAAAAGGAAACCATGTTTCTGGATAAGTTTCACAAAGTTTAAAATATCTCTTTACAAAAAGAAAAAAAACTGGTATAATAATGATGGTTATAGAATAAATGTCTTTTTCTGCTTGGGTACAGGCAAAAAAAGGCAAATTCCTATAATAAAAGGGGGACTTGGTATGAAAAAGTATACCAAACCGGCAATGGCGGTCACAAAGTTTGGGTCTAAGGATGCTTTTGCAGCCGGCTCTATCTACGACTATCAATTTGTTACAGTAGATACGACCGATCCCAACGGCCCTGTAACCGTTTATCAGATCAACAGCTTTTCTGCTGCAAGCTGATAGAACATCAAACTTTATATGACGTCATTTAACAAAGCAACCCAAAGGGGTTGCTTTGTTATTTATTATAACAAAAAGGACGCCGCAGCTGCAGCGCCCTTTTTTAAGCAAAGATTAATAATTCTCCGCCTTGATCTGGAAATATGCCTGAGGATGATTGCATACCGGGCAAACTTCCGGTGCTTTCTTGCCGATGACAATATGGCCGCAGTTGGAGCACTGCCAGATCATTTCCTGATCTCTGGAGAACACCAGGCCGTCCTTCACATTTTCCAACAGCTTGCGGTATCTAGCCTCATGCTCCTTCTCCACCTTGCCAACCGCTTCAAATTTTGCTGCAATTTCAGTAAACCCTTCCTCGCGGGCTTCCTTTGCCATTCTGTCATACATATCTGTCCACTCGTAATTCTCACCTTCCGCCGCATCCAGCAGATTGGCAGCCGTATCGCCCACAGAACCGCCGTTTAAGTATTTATACCACATTTTGGCATGTTCCTTTTCGTTTGCAGCCGTCTCTTCAAAAATAGCGGCAATCTGCACATAACCGTCTTTTTTTGCCTGAGACGCAAAATAGGTGTACTTGTTTCTCGCCTGACTCTCTCCGGCAAATGCCTCCATCAGATTTTTTTCTGTTTTGCTTCCTTTGAATTCCATAATAAAATACCTCCTATCAAAAATTCCATATCAAACGTCATTATGCATGACGGATATTGGTAAATTCAGAAATTTCCCTGCTGGTTGTGCAAAGATCCTGTGTGCTTAAATCATGCAAATTGCTGTGCCCTGTGATCCGGGCAAACATTTTCAGTTCCTCCAAGGACACCCTGAAGAAATTCGCAACCCGCTGGGCTGCCAAATCCATGGAAAGCCGCTTACGAAGCTCCGGATCCTGTGTTGCAACGCCCACCGGGCAGCCCCCGGTACCGCAGATTCGGTACTGCTGACAGGCCGCCGCAATCAGTGCTGCGCTTGCTACCGCCACCCCATCGGCTCCCATAGCAATAGCCTTGGCAAAATCAGAGGAAACCCGAAGTCCTCCCGTAATGATCAAGGAAATGTCCGATCCCACCTGATCCAGATATTTTCTGGCTCGATACAGGGCATAAACCGTGGGAACACTGGTCGCCTCCCGCAGCAAAAGCGGGCTGGAGGCAGTAGCGCCTCCCCGGCCGTCTATCGTAATAAAATCAGGCTGTGCATACACACAAATCTCCAGATCATTCTCAATTTTTCCTGCGGCAATCTTGATCCCGATGGGTCTGCCGCCGGAGCGCTCTCTCAGTTGGGCCACCAAAGCCTTTACATCATCCTTATGATTGATTCCCGGGAATTTAGAAGGACTTTTCACATCCTGCCCCACCGGCTTATTCCGGATCCGCCCGATCTCTTCCGTTACCTTGCTCCCCGGAAGTTGACCGCCCATCCCCGGCTTGGTTCCCTGGCCGATTTTAATCTCAATGGCGTCTGCCCTTTGCAAATTTTCATCGGTCACGCTGTATAAATTAGGTACATATTCAAAAATATAATGGCCAGCAGCCTCCATTTCCTCCGGCAAAATGCCGCCCTCTCCGCTGCACATGGCCGCCCCTGCCATAGCACTTCCCTTGGCCAGAGCTACCTTTGTTTCCTTGGACAAAGCACCGAAGGACATGTGGGAAACATACACCGGGTGCTCCAGCACCATGGGCTTTTTGGCATGCTTTCCAATGATTGTGGTGGTGGATACGGGTGCATCATCCTCCAAAGGCATAGGATTGAGCTGGGCTCCCAGCAGCAAAATGTCATCCCAGCCCGGCATAGGCATTTTGGTTCCCATTGCGCCGTGAACCGATTCTCCCGTCACCGCCATCTGATGGATTTCTTCCATATACCGGCAGGACTCATCATGGCGGGCATAGCACTCCTCATAGTTCAGCTTGTGGGCATCAGGCACCTTTTCTTCCTCATCCTTCTTCTTTTCCTCCTCAGACACCTTCTGTTCCAGATTTTCCACCGGCTGACCGCAAAGAGGGCATGCAGTCAATTCCTCAATTTTCTTTCCTTCCTTCTCCTCGTCAAACTCGTATCCGCAGATGCGGCATATATAAACTGCCATGTTCCCACCTCTATAATAATAATGATTATTAATATTATTTAATCTTATTATAATCCTTTTTTTTCATTTTGTCAATAAGATAAAACAATTTTTTCGATTCAAATTGACAGGAACTGCTCTTTGACAGACAAAAATGTGATAAAAAAAGAGGCAAACGCCTCTTTTTCATTATAATACACTTTTTAAAAACTGTTGGGTTCTGGGATCCTGAGGGTGCTCAAACAGCTGCTCGGGCGTTCCCTCTTCGGCAATGGTTCCGTCATACATAAACAAAACCCGATCGGCCACCTCTCTGGCAAAGCCCATTTCGTGGGTCACAACCACCATCGTCATGCCATCCTGGGCTAGCTTTTTCATCACCGCCAGAACCTCCCCAACCATTTCAGGGTCAAGAGCGGAGGTTGGCTCGTCGAACAGCATCACGTCAGGATTCATGCAAAGAGCCCGCACAATGGCCACCCGCTGCTTTTGCCCGCCTGACAACTGAGAAGGGTAAGCATCCCGCCGGTCTGCAAGACCCACCCGTTCCAGCAGGGAGATTGCCTTTTTCTCTGCCTCCTGCTGAGACATTTTCAAAAGCTTCATAGGCGCCAGGGTCATATTTTTCAGCACCGTCATATGCGGGAATAAATTAAACTGCTGAAACACCATCCCCATTTTCTGGCGATGGATATTGATATTCACCTTGGGGTCGGTAATATCCGTTCCTTCAAAAAACACCTTTCCCTCTGAAGCACTTTCCAGCAGGTTCAGCGATCTCAAAAAGGTGGATTTTCCGGAGCCTGAGGGTCCGATCACCACCACAACCTCCCCCTTGTGTACCACTGCGTCAACATGGTCAAGGGCATGGATCGCATGATGCTCCCCGTAATATTTGCAAAGGCCTTCCGTTCTGATAATCACATTATTATCGTTCACTGTTTCTAAGCCTCCTTTCCAGGATACTCAACAGCTTCGTCATCCCCATCACCACAATCAAATAAATCAGAGCCACCAGCAAAATGGGGTTAATCTGGTCATAGGTGGTATTTTTAATTTGATTTCCGGCCTTGGTAAGCTCAATCACCGCCACATATCCCGCAACAGACGTTTCCTTTAACAAGGCGATCATTTCGTTGCCGATGGCGGGCAAAATATTTTTAAATGCCTGAGGCAGAATGATCAGCTTCATGGTCTGAGCGCCGGAAAAGCCCAGAGAGCGCCCCGCCTCATTTTGCCCTTTGTCAATGGCCATAATGCCGGAACGAATCACCTCTGCCACATAGGCTCCCGAGTTAATGCCGAATGTAATAATCGCCACCCAAGTTCCGTCCTTCGCAGTGGTGAAGATGATGAAAAAGGAGATCAGCAGCTGCACCACCACCGGCGTTCCCCGGATCACCGTAAGATAAATATTGCAAATCACATCCAGTGGCTTCAGCTTTTTATTTTGGCTTGCCGCTACCTTCATAATTGCCACAATGGTGCCGATGATCACGCCGATGATCAGGGCGCCCACCGTGATCAAAATGGTTTTTCCAAAACCGTCTATTAAAATTTTATACCGGTCTGATACAATAAAGGTGTTGTACAGCGTATCAGTCCATTTTTGAAACCAATTCATGCCCTACTATCCTCCATATGTAAAAAGCGGCGCCAAAAGAATGCGCCGCTTTTATACCATTATATTCTTCTACTCTTCATCGTACGGCAAATCGTATTTTTCAAAAATTTCAGCAAGCTTGCCGCTGTCCTTCAGCTCCTGAAGAGCGGAATTGATTTCTGCTGTCAACTCGTCGTTGCCCTTTTTCAGAGCAATGGCATAGGCTTCCTTGGTCAGAGCCTCGTCCAGCACAATCGTTTTTCCTTCCTGCTTTTCGGAAAGAGCCTTTGCAACTGCATTGTCAATAACAACAGCGTCAACCTTTCCGGCAGTCAGAGCGGAAACAGCCTCGGCGCCGGTCTTAAAGGACTGAATTTCATACTGATTATCCAGCAAATACTGCTCTCCGGTGGTTCCCTCCTGGCAAGCAATCACTTTTCCTTCCAGATCGGCAGCAACTTTAATATCGCTGTCAGCCAGCACGATAATTGCCTGAGAAGCGGTATAATAATCGTCAGAGAAATTCATATTCTGCCGTCTCTCGTCATTGGCGGTAATACCGGCGATGGCAACATCATACTTGCCGGTAGCAGCCCCTGTTAAAGCAGCGTCAAAATCAATATTGGAAATCTCCAACTCGCGACCCAGCTTTTCAGCAATTGCCTGGGCAATTTCAATATCAGCCCCAACAATTTCTCCCCCTTCCAAATACTCAAAGGGCGGGAATTCCGCATTGGTTGCCATAGACAGCGTATCAGACGCTTCCTGAGCGGCAGGAGACGGGTTGGCCTGCTCTGTCTCTCCCTTATCGCCGCAGGCAGCCAGGCTAAGACCGCAGCTCATTGCTAACAAAATTGCAAGTACCTTTTTTTTCATAACTATACTTCCTCCTCATGTCTTAAAATATTACAAAAACAATCATAGCATAAAAATACAAAAAAAGCAAGTGTTTTTTTAATAAAAATCCATTTTTTATTAACTTTTTTTCTATACTTTTTCATTCTACCACCCAAAACCTGGGAAACACAAACTATTTTTATGCCCGGGGGTGGGTTCTGTGATACACATCCTGCACCCGCTCCTTGGCCAGCTTAGCATAAATATACGTGGCAGACGGATTGGTATGTCCCAGCAGCTGCTGAATGGAACGAAGATCCGCCCCGTTCTCCATCAAATGAATGGCAAAGGAATGGCGCAGGGTTTGAGGGGTAATCCCCTTGGTCAGTCCAGCGGTCTGCTGATAATGCTTCACCAGCTTCCAAAAGCCCTGGCGGGAAAATCTGCCCCCCTTACAGTTGACAAACAGAGCCTGCTCGTCCGGCGCATGAACCAGATAAGGCCGGGCTTTTTTCAAATATTCCTCCAGACACTGCGCCGCCGTTTCATACATGGGAACCATTCTGGAATGCTCCCGGTCGCCGCAGCGCAGCCTTCTGCGGGGCAGATCCAGATCGGACAAATTCAAGGCAATCAGCTCGGATACGCGGATTCCGGTGGCATACATCAGCTCCAGCATAGCCTTGTCCCGGCAGCCCTTGGAATCCACCGCCTTTGGCTGATCCAGCAGCAGCTCCACCTCTTGATTGGTTAAAATTTTAAGAGGCTTTTTCTCCCCCCGATCAATATGTATCTCTCCCGCAGGATTTTGCGAAATGTCGCCCTTCTCCTCCAGATATTGATACAGGGAACGGATGGAAGACAGGTTCCGGGCAACCGTTGTTCCCGCTCTCCCCTGTTCCAGCAGCTGAGCCAGATAATGCTCCACCGTTTCTCTGTTTACGCCAAGGAGATCGTCAATCTGTTCCCGGGCTAAAAAATGAAGATAGGCATCCAAATCTCTGTGATAGGCCTCTAAAGTCCCCCGGGAAGCACCCTTTTCCCGGGATAAAAACGTCATAAACGCAGTCAAATATTCCTCCAATTCCGCACCTCCTATGACAAATATAAGTTTGAAATCAGCCCCAGAAGCCGGGGGACTGCATAGGCGTCAATCGCCCCTGCCAGAAGCAATCCCGCCGTGCAAAAAGACATGACTGAGCAAAAATGAAGCAGCATTTCACGAAATCTCTTTCTTTGCCGCCCCGGACGGCAGCAGCATTCCAAAAGATAGGCCGAGGTTTTCATGCTCTCCTGGGCTCCCACCAGCAAAAAGGGAATCCAAACAATGGCGGAGGGCAAAATCCCCAGCAGCACAAAGGGTACCACCCGAACGCCATACAGTCGAAAAAACACCATAGCGGTAAACCCCGCCCCAAAGCCTTTGTACCATACCACAAAGGGAACGCCGGCCATTCCAAGCAAGGAAAGGCCGCACAAAAACAGCAATCCCGCCAAACATACCGTCTGGGTCACAGATTGTTGAAACAGCTCCGAAAAGGATACCGCCCCCGGCTGAGACAGGGTTGTAAAAAAGCCTCCTAAAAACTCCTGCAGCTGCTGCTCATCCCCGATTCGGTCAAAGCAGCAAAGGCCAATGACAGCCCCCAGCCCAAGAGCGGTGGTTAAAATAATATAAAAAATGCTGTTTTGCAAAAAATATTGTCTCAGCACTGCTTTCCAATTCAAATTTTGTCCCACCCCTTGTATCAGATGGTACATCCTATGAAGAAGGACAAACAGAGTATGCCGGTTATTTCCCCATGGCTTCCGATTTCTCCGCGCAGCTTTTCATGGCCTCCATCAGTGCCGCCCGAAAGCCCCTTTGTTCCAGCACCTTTACCGCCTCAATTGTCGTCCCGGCAGGGGAGCAAACCATATCCTTCAGCTGAGCGGGATGAAAGCCGGTTTGAGCCACCATGGCAGCAGATCCTTCCACCGTTTTCGCTGCCAGACGATAAGCCTCCTGCCTGGGAATGCCGGCCGCCACAGCACCGTCAGCCATGGCTTCGATCATCATGAACACATAGGCGGGGCCGCTCCCGTTCACGGCAACAGCACCGTTTAACAGCTTTTCCTCTAAGTAAACGCAATCACCTAGGCAGGACAGCAGCTCCCGAGCCAGGGCTGCATCCTCCTCCGACACAGGGCTCTCATAAGTATAAGCCGTCATCCCCCGGTTGATCTGCGCCGGCATATTGGGCATGGTTCTGACCACCCGGACAGGTGCGTTAAAAAAGCTTTTGATGTAGGCAATAGAAAGTCCCGGCGCAATTGTCAGATACAGTTTATCTGTAAAGCCCTTCAATTCCTCCAGCACAGCAGGGTAAATATTGGGCTTTACCGCCAAAACCACAATGTCTGCCTCTTTCGCCGTCGCCACATTATCCACGGTGGTGTGAACGCCGAAGGCAGCTATTTTTTTCAGCTGCTCCTCCGACCGATCGCTGACTGTAATCTGTTCCGGAGCCATCCGGCTTAACAGACCCTTCACAATGGCGGTGGCCATATTTCCGGCACCGATCACTCCAACGGTTTGCTCTGATAATTTCATAATCACAACACGTTCCTTTCTTACCAAATCACCGCTCCAAAGGGGTTCCCTCCGGCGGCCGTTTGCATTTCCTTTTGAAAAAGGCAGACGGAAACAGCCCTTCTCTTCCGTCTGCCCTATAGTGTTATTATATCACACCGTCAGCTCTGCCGCAATGCCTAATTCCTGGGCATATTTTTGCAGGACAGGCTTAATTTTTTCCTCCAAAAACTCGGTTACCTGGCTGGGAGAACGGCCGATAAACCGCTCCGGCTGCAAAATTCCCTCCAGCTCCTCCCGGTTCAATCCAAAGAGGGGATCGTTGCAAATTCGTTCAATCAGGTCATTGGGTTTCCCCTCCATCTTCACCTGCTTGGCAGCCTCCATGGAATGCACCCGAATCCGCTCATGAAGCTGCTGACGGTCTCCTCCCTTTTTCACTGCGTCCATCATAATATTTTCGGTAGCCATAAAGGGAAGCTCGCTCTGCACCCGAGAGGCAATTACCTTGGGATACACCACCAAGCCGTCCGCCACATTGGCATAAATATTCAAAATAGCGTCCGTCGCCAAAAAGGCCTCTGCCACCGAAAGACGCTTGTTGGCCGAATCATCCAGCGTTCTCTCAAACCACTGGGTGGAGGCGGTCATTGCAGGATTCAATGCGTCCGCCATCACAAACCGAGCCAGGGCGCAAATGCGCTCCGATCGCATGGGATTGCGCTTATAAGCCATGGCAGAGGAGCCGATCTGACTTTTCTCAAAGGGCTCCTCAATTTCCTTCAGGTTTTGCAAAAGCCGCAGATCATTGGCAAATTTATAGGCACTTTGGGCGATACCGCTGAGCACATTTAAGATCCGGCTGTCAATTTTCCGGGAATAGGTTTGACCGGAAACAGGATAGGTTTCGTCAAAGCCCATTTCCTGAGCAATCAGCCGATCCAGCTCCCGGACTTTATTCTCATCCCCCTCAAACAGCTCCATAAAGCTGGCCTGGGTTCCTGTGGTTCCTTTAGAACCAAGCAGCTTTAAGCTACCGGTCACATATTCCAGATCCTCCAGATCCAGCAGCAAATCATGCAGCCAAAGAGTGGCTCGTTTTCCCACCGTGGTCAGCTGAGCGGGCTGAAAATGGGTAAATCCCAGAGTAGGCATGTCCCGATACTGCTGAGCAAAGTCCGCCAGCGTTCCCATTACGGTCACCAGTCTGCGGTGAATCAGCTGCAAGCCCTCCCGCATAATCATCAAATCCGTATTATCCCCCACATAGCAGGAGGTAGCACCCAGATGAATGATACCCGCCGCCTTGGGGCATTGGAGACCGTAGGCATACACATGAGCCATAACGTCATGGCGCACCTGCTTTTCCCGCTGCTCGGCCTCCTCGTAATTAATATCGTCCTTATGAGCCTCCAGCTCGGCAATCTGCTCCTCCGTAATGGGCAGACCCAGCTTGCGCTCCGCCTTTGCCAGGGCAATCCAAAGTCTTCTCCAGGTTTTAAACTTGTGGTCAGGAGAAAACAAATACTTCATTTTCTCTCCCGCATAACGGGAATTTAAGGGGCTTTCATAAGTGTCTCTCATTCATCAAAACTCCTTTTTTACAAATTGTTCAATTCTGTTCAGCCCTTCCTCAATGTTTTTCATAGAGGTGGCATAGGACAGGCGGACAAACCCATCTGCGTGAAACCCAACGCCGGACACCACCGCAACCTTAGCAATGTCCAACAGAGCCTCGCAGAAATCATCAGAATTTTTGATTTTGTATCCATACAGCTCCGTTCCGAACAGGGCGCTTACGTTCATCATTACATAAAAGGCTCCCATAGGCTTGGTACAGGAAAGGCCTTGGATGCCGTTGATTCTTTCTACCATGTAATCCCGCCGCTGCTCAAAGGTTTGGCGCATCATTTCCACGCAGTCCTGAGAGCCGTCCAAAGCAGCCACTGCAGCCTTTTGGGCAATGGAATTGGGATTGGAGGTGGCATGGCTCTGCAAATTGCTCATAGCCTTTGCCAAAGAGGCGTTAGAAGCGGTATACCCGATTCTCCAGCCCGTCATAGAATGACTTTTCGACAAGCCGTTTACCACAATGGTGCGTTCCTTAATTTCATTGCTGACAGAAGCAATGGAAACATGCTTCGCCCCGCCGTAAACCAGCTTTTCATAAATTTCATCCGAAATGATATAAAGGTCTTTCTCCACCGCCAGCTCGCCAATTTCCCGGAGCTCCTCACTGGTATACAGCATTCCGGTAGGATTGCTGGGACTGTTCATGATCACAGCCTTGGTGCGGTCTGTGATCTTGCTTCTCAAATCATCAACAGTGAACTTAAAATGCCGCTCCTCGCAGGTAGGCAACACCACCGGAACCCCGTCGGCAATTTTAATCATTTCCGGGTAGCTGACCCAAAAGGGTGCCGGCACGATGACCTCATCTCCCGGATTACAAATGGTCATCAAAGCATTGACCAGGCACTGCTTGGCGCCGTTGCTAACCACAATGTTGGCAGGAGAATATTCCAATGAATTATCCCTCATCAGCTTCCTGCAAATTGCCTCCTTCAGCTCCTTGGTGCCGGAAGCGGGGGTGTATTTGGTAAATCCGTCTGCAATGGCTTTCACGGCCGCCTCCTTGATATGCTCCGGTGTATCAAAATCCGGCTGGCCTGCTCCAAAGCCAATCACATCCACTCCTTCCCCCTGCATCACCTTTACTTTTTCATCAATCGCCAAGGTTGGCGAGGCTGCTATAGACTGAATCTTTTCCGAAATTGGCATCATTCAAAAAAACCTCCATATTTTCAAATCATATCCTTATTATAATACAAACCCTTTTATTTTGCAAGTTCTTTTACAGATAAATTCATAAATGGTTTTTCAGAAAGCTTATGTAATTTTCACAAAACAACCGTTTTACCAAGGATTCCTGAAAATACCGGCACAGTTCTTCATATAAAAAGGAATAATCCTGAATGCCGCAAACTCCCTTCATGCAGCAATCGATCCCATCAAAATCCGCTCCCAGCCCAATACAATTTTCCCCATCCAGACTGAGAAAATACTCAATATGCCGCACCAAATCGGTCACATCAGCGCCTCCCCGGTCACGCAAAAAGGGAGGGTACAAATTCAAGCCCACCATACCGCCCATGTCCCGGATCACGCAAAACTGCTCCCGCGTTAAATTCCGCGGGTGAGGGCAAACCTCCCGGGCGTTGGAATGCGTGGCGATCAAAGGCTTTTGGACGAGAGAGGCAAAGTCAAAAAAGCTTTGCTCCGAGCAGTGAGACACGTCTAAAATCATGCCCAGCCGATTCATTTCCTCAACTGCCTGCCTGCCCAGCCGGGTCACGCCCCCGCCCTTGCCCTCAATACCTCCGCACAGGTCGTTGTCCTGATTCCAGCAAAGGCTCATGCATCTGACCCCTTTTTGATACAGCCGCTCCACCATAGAGCAATCCTTCCCAAAGCCCCCCTCCACCGTGAGAAAGGCCGCCGTCTTTCCTTCCTTCAGGGCATGCTTCGTTTCCTGCCAGCAGGTCACTTTTGAGATTTTATCAGCATTTTGTTCTACTTCCCGCTCCACCGCATCCAATAGTGTCAAGCAGCGGGCGGCCGGATCCGGCTCCTCCGGGGGCACAAAGGCGGCAAAAAACTGCACAAATCCTTCGTACTGCCGGGCTCGCTCTAAGCTCCAATGTCCTCCGCAGCAGAGCAGCCCCTCCCCCTTTGCTAGCCGGCAGGCGGTATCACAGTGAGAATCAAATACAAACACAGCTCCATCAGCTCCTTTTAAAATGCCTGTTCAATATGATTGATTTCCCTGACCCGGTATCCGCCGAACAGGGATGGCTCTGCCATCACCTCTACCACGTCAAACCGAACATCAACATCTTCATCATATGACAGCAGGAACTCCTGTGCCACTAATTTTATTTTTTCCTGCTTCCGAAAGCCCACCGCCTCTGCCGGGGCGCCGAAGTCACGGCTTTGTCTGGTCTTGACCTCCGCAAACACTAAAATTCCCGGCTTTTGCACAATCAAATCAACCTCGCCGTACTGGCAGGAATAATTGGCGGCAACCCTTTGATAGCCCTTTTTACGCAAATAACGGGCAGCCTCCCGTTCGCCGAAACCGCCCAATTTTTTGTTGTTTTGTTTCATTTTCCTTCATCCTTCACAAACTTGGTGCAAAAGGTTTTTCTGTGAATGGGACAAAGACCGAATTCCCGGATGGCGTGTATGTGCGCCTTGGTGCCGTAGCCCTTATGCTTGGCAAAGCCGTACTCCGGATATCGGCTGTCGCACTCCCGGAGAAACCGGTCACGGCTTACCTTAGCAAGAATCGATGCCGCCGCAATGCAGGCAACCTGTGCGTCTCCCTTGACCACACATTCATGGGGATAGGCCATTCCCTTACTCTGATTCCCGTCAATCAGCACATAATCCGGCTTAAACCGCAGCCGCCCAACCGCCCCCGCCATTGCCCGGAAGGTTGCGTTTAAAATATTGATCTCGTCGATCATTTTTTCATCCACAGAGCACACCGCAAACGCCACTGCATTCTGGGTGATATAATCAAACAGCTGCTCCCTCTTTTTTTCGGAAAGCTTTTTGGAATCCTTAATATCCGGAAGATATTTGTCCTCATCCATAATCACCGCTGCGGCAAACACCGGCCCTGCCAGCGGCCCTCTGCCTGCTTCGTCAACCCCCGCTATATAACGAAAACCCTGCTCGTGCAGGGCATGCTCCATTGCAATCATGTTCGTTTCACCTTTTCCCTTATCATTTTGAAAACCCTTTTCTTGATTACTCCGGCTTTTCCAAAGAAATTCTGCCCAGACCCGCTCTCCGGAACTCATCCAGCAGCACCGCAGCACCTCGTCTGGTGTCCGTTTCTCCGCCCCGGATCACAAAGTGGCGGCTGCGGGAAATC
This sequence comes from Clostridia bacterium, assembly GCA_034117945.1. Classification (GTDB taxonomy): domain Bacteria; phylum Bacillota; class Clostridia; order HGM11514; family HGM11514; genus SIG438. The sequence goes on from JAXEOR010000129.1 coordinate 19,497, forward strand.
TGCTCCAGCACCTTATAGTCTGTTTCCTCCAGGCTCTCCAGCCCATAACGGCTGCACAGAGCCTGAGGATATTCCTGCCTTAAGCAATGGATCAATTCGCAGGCCAATTCCTCCAGATCCACCACATCATCCTTGACTGCCCCGGTAAAGGCCAGATGCAGTCCTGTTTGCCTGTCTTCAAATTTCGGCCATAAAATTCCGGGCGTGTCCAGCAGTTCAAAGCCATTTTTCAGCCGGATCCATTGTTTCCCCCGGGTTACCCCGGGGCGATCCCCCGTTTTGGCGCTGCTCCTGCCGGAAATCCGGTTGATCAAAGAGGATTTTCCCACATTGGGCACCCCGGCAATCATCATTCTGATTTTCCGGTTCACCATGCCCCTTTGCCGATCACGCTGAATTTTATCCTGCAGCCCTTGCTCCGCCGCATGAAACACACGGTTTACCCCCTGGCCGGTCATGGCGTTCACGCTGACAAAATTCCAATGCTGTTTTTCAAACCAATCCTCCCACAGGGCAGTAACAGCCGGATCGGCAAGATCGGTTTTGGTCAGCACCAAAAGACGGGGCTTTCCCCCTGTCAGCCTGTCCAGCTCCGGGTTACGGGAGGAACGGGGAATTCTAGCGTCAATCAACTCAACCACCAGGTCAACCAGCTTAACATCCGCCGCCATTTCGCGGCCGGTTTTGGTCATATGCCCGGGAAACCACTGAATGTCCATCTCCATTCCTCCTGTCTTGTTTTACTGCACTGTCTTAATGATACAGGCTGCCGAACCGACTGTCAAAGGGGAACAGTCTGAGCCAGGCTTTGCCCACAATATCGTCATAATCCACCAGTCCTACCGAGGTGTTACGGCAGTCTAAGCTATGCTGACGATTGTCGCCCATTGCAAACAAATACCCTTCCGGAATGGTCAGAGGGTAGGTCTGATTTCCGTTCTCGGTGGTAGGAGAACCCAAATAATCCTCCTCTATCAGGGCACCGTCCACATACACATCGCCGTTATGAATATCCACCGTTTGCCCCTCCACCGCAATCACGCGTTTGATATACGGCCGGGTTTTATCTCCGTTGGGGTAAAAAACAATAATGTCTCCGACCTTTGGCTCATAGCCAAGCCGAACCACTGCCAGCCGATCCCCCGTCATCAAGGTGTTCTGCATAGACGGCCCTTCCACCACCACCATAGTAAACACAAAGCTTCTGATTACAAAGGTAATCGCCAACGCAACAGCAATCACCACCACCCAATCTGCCAGCTCCTTTAAAACAGGATGGGCAGCGGCAAAGCCGCCCGCTGTTTTGACAGCACTGCTTTCCTGCTGCATGGAAACCTCCGGCTGCTGAGAGGCATTTGGGGTTTCTTCCGTTTGTTCAGCGGATTCTTGTTCAGAAAAATCCTGTTCAGCTAATTCCTGCTCCTGTTCCGGCTGCTCCGGAAAATTTTTATCATTCATCATCATGATCTCCCAACTTTTTCTACCAACAAAGAAAAGGGGGACGCATCACGCCTCCCCTTCGTCTTTAGATTTTTTCTTTTACTTTCGCAGCTTTTCCTACACGGTCTCTTAAGTAGTACAGCTTTGCACGTCTCACCTTACCCTTACGGGACACTTCAATTCTTTCAATGTTCGGTGAGTTCACAGGGAAGGTTCTTTCCACACCTACTCCGTAAGAAACACGTCTTACCGTAAAAGTCTGCTGAATCCCGCCGTGCTTTTTGGCAATGATCGTTCCTTCGAACATCTGAATTCTCTCGCGGGTTCCTTCTTTGACCTTCAGGTAAATTTTTACGGTATCACCAATCAGCAGCTCAGGCAAATCTGTTCTGATCTGCTCCTCGGCAACGGCCTTCAAAATATCCATCTGGCTTCCTCCTCTCTCCAAAGACATTCGTACCGCATACGTCACGGCGGCAGAGGACTATCCGTAATTCCATAATAGTATATCATAGTTTTTCCAAAATTACAAGGGTTTTTTCAAATTTTTTTATTTTTGTGTATCTATTCCGAATCTGAGCGCCTTTTGTTATGCCAATTTCTTTTCCTCAAGAGCAAAAAACTGTTCGATCAGCTCCAGCACAGTCATCAAATCCTCAGTTTGCTCCGGGGAGCAATTCTGAAAGATCATCTGTGCCAGCTCCCGATGAAACTCTGAATGCAGCCGGTTTGCCGCCTCTCCCTTTTCGGTCAGAAACAACAGTGCCGACCGGCGGTCAACCTGATCCGTAATGCGGTAAATGCAGCCGTTCCCCGTCAAAACATTTGCCGCTGTGGTAAGAGAGCCGGGGGAAATGCCCAGCAGCCGGGCAACCTCCAGCATTTTATTTTCGCCCATTCGGCTCAAATAATCCACCGCCTCCAGCACATGGATTTCCCGCAGGGTCACCCTTCCCTTCCATTCCCGCACGGAAAATTCCTCTAACCTTGCAATCTGAAAAAACAAGGTTACCAAAAGGCTCTCCAAACAAGCCAACTGCTTCTCCTCTTTTCTCTCCATCTCGCAGCCCCTCCTCTTTTGTTACAGTCCCAGCACAATCTGATAGATCACCGGCACCAGCAAGGCAGGCAAAAAATTCCCCATTTTCAGCCGCTTGCCAAACAATAAATTAATTCCGATTCCCAAAATCAAAACAAAGCCTACCATAGAAAGCCTGGAAATAAACGCATCGGTTAAAAAGGGCTCAATCATCACCGCAAAGCAAGTAATGGCGCCTTGATAAAGCCCCAAGGGAATGGCGGAAAACAAAACACCGATTCCCAGATCAGAGGCCAGAACCGCTATAATCACGCAGTCCAGCAAAGCCTTCATATATAATATAGAAGGATCTCCGGCAATCCCGTCCTGCAAAGACCCCATCACCGCCATCGCCCCAACGCAAATAATCAGGGTGGCCGTTACAAATCCGTCTGCAAACTGAGAGTCCGGGGTTTGATGAAGCCTGTCCTTCATCCACTCTCCCAGCCGCTCCAGCTTTTGCTCCAGCTGCAGTGCCTCACCGATCATTCCGCCGATCACCAGCGAAAAGATCAGTAGCAGCGTTCCGTCCCCAGTCAAGCGATCCTGCTGCACAGACAGCATTTGCTGCAGTGCCCCGGAAATCCCGATCATCACAGTGGCCAGCCCGCAGGCCTGAGTCAATATTTTTTGCATTCTGTCAGGCAGACCTCTGCCCACCGCCAGACCGATTCCTCCTCCCACCAAAACTGCCAGCGTATTTACAATGGTTCCAATTCCCCGTATCATCCGCTATCTTCATCCCTCTTTGCAAAATGCTTTTCTTAATTACCGTTTATTTCCTCTTTTAATATACCATAAATCGTCAAAAAAATCAAGCCCTTCTTTTGATTTCATGTCAAACCGGAGCCGGCTGAGGCAAAAAGAAAAACGGCCATCCCGAAGGATCGCCGTCTCCTATCATCAATGCTTGGCCTTGGGCTTAAACAGTATCGATACCAGCCAGCCAAAAATAATTGCCGCCGCAATCCCGCCGGCCGTTGCACTCAAGCCGCCGGAAAACACGCCCAGAATCCCCTTTTCTCCTATCATTTTTAATGTTCCTTTTGCCAATGTGTATCCAAATCCGGAAATGGGCACCGTTGCCCCCGCTCCTCCAAACTTCACAATGGGCTCATACAATCCCAGCATGGTCAGCACAACTCCTGCCACCACAAAGCTGGTTAAAATCCGAGCCGGCGTCAGCTTGGTATAGTCGATCAATAGCTGCCCTATGACGCAGATCACGCCGCCAACCGCAAATGCTCTCAGATATTCCATTTGTTTCACCTCAATGGA
>JAXEOR010000130.1:0-4509 GCA_034117945.1 Clostridia bacterium
GATGGCTTTAGCCGTGCGCTCGTTATCCCCTGTCAGCATCACTACATGAATGCCCATATTCTGCATTTCTTTTATTGCCTGCGGACTATCCTCTTTGATAATATCAGCAACGGCGATAATACCGCAAAGCTCACCGTCGCAGGTAAAGAACAAAGGCGTTTTTCCTTCTTCCGAGAGCTGCTCTGATTTTTCTTTTATTTCATCAGGCACAGGGATTTGTTCGCTGATAAATTTATAACTGCCGCCAAGCAGGACAGCACCGTCAAGGGATGCGGTAAGTCCGTTGCCCGGTAAGGCTTTGAACCGCTCTACCTCACCGACTGCCAAACCTTCCTGCTCCGCCCTTTGAGTGATTGCCCGTGCCAACGGATGCTCGCTTTTTTTCTCCAGCGCATAAGCGATAGACAAAAGCTCCTTTTCATTTCTGCCGCTTGTCGGAATCATATCCGTAACCCTTGGTTCTCCTTGCGTTATCGTCCCGGTTTTATCAAGTGCCACAATCTGCGTTTTTCCCGTCTTTTCCAAAGATACAGCCGTCTTGAAGAGAATCCCGTTCTTTGCTCCCAATCCGTTGCCCACCATGATGGCTACAGGCGTGGCAAGTCCAAGCGCACAGGGACAGCTAATCACCAATACGGATATGCCCCTCGCCAAAGCAAATCCCACTGTCTGACCGGCGATAAGCCACGCTATCACGGTTATCACTGCAATCGCAATAACAGTAGGGACAAACACACCTGATACCTTGTCTGCAACCTTTGCAATCGGCGCTTTTGTTGCAGCCACATCACTGACCATCTGAATAATTTGCGAAAGCGTGGTGTCCTCACCGACTCTTGTCGCTTCACAGCGGATAAACCCCGACTGGTTCAACGTTCCGGCGGAAACTGTGCTTCCAACCGTTTTATCAACAGGTATACTCTCACCTGTCAGGGTGGATTCATCTACTGCGCTGTTTCCCTCTAAAACGGTTCCGTCCACAGGGATATTTTCACCGGGACGCACGACAAAGACATCACCCTTTGCCACCTGCTCAATCGGCACGGTGATTTCGGTACCATCCCGATCAAGCGTGGCAGTCTTGGGAGCCAGTTTCATCAATCCTTTCAGAGCGTCGGTGGTTTTGCCTTTTGAGCGCGCCTCCAGCATTTTCCCAAGGGTTATCAGCGCAAGTATCATAGCGGCGGATTCAAAGTAAAACTCGTGCATATAGGACATTACGGCAGCTGTGTTGCCCTTTACCTGCGCATCCGTCATGGCAAATAGAGCAAAGGTGCTGTAAACAAAGGCGGCCGCAGAGCCTAATGCAACCAAAGCGTCCATATTCGGCGCACGATGCCACAAGCTCTTAAATCCGCTGATAAAAAACTTCTGATTGATAACCATGATCGCAACCGTTAACAATAGCTGCAAAAGCCCCATTGCCACATGGTTATTATCGAAGAAAGGCGGCAGAGGCCAGCCCCACATCATGTGCCCCATAGAAACATACATAAGGACAATCAAAAATCCGAGAGACGCAATCAGCCGCTTTTTAAGCATAGGAGTTCCCCTGTCCCTCAGCGAATCTCCATCGGAGAATGACCGTGGGTTTCGCTCTGTGTTTCTTTTTTTAATTGCAGCGTCGTATCCTGCGTTACGAACCGCCGCTATAATCTCCTCGGCGTCGGCAGTTCCCTCCACACCCATGGAATTGGTCAGCAGGCTGACCGAGCAGGAGGTTACACCTTTCACGCCTGATACCGCTTTTTCCACCCGTGCGGTACAGGCGGCGCAGCTCATACCGGTTACTGTATATTGCTCCATAATTTATTTGTAACGCCTCCTTTTATTTCATCAGTTTTTGCAGAGTTGCCACTAACTCGTCAATTACTTCATCCTTTCCGTCACGGATATCTCTTGCAACACAGCCCCGAATATGACTCGCCAGCAATTCCTTATTAAAAGCATTGACTGCAGCGTTCACAGCGGCAGACTGGATTAAAATATCCGCACAGTAAGCATCTTTTTCCACCATTTTGCGAATCCCGCGAATTTGCCCTTCAATTCGATTCAGACGGTGAATCAACTTTTTGCGTTCTTCCTCTGAGCGAGCTGTTGTTTTTCCACAGCATCCGCATACTTCTTTATCAGACATCGTCACATCTTCCTTTCATACCCCGGCAGGGTATTATCATTATATACCCTGCTGGGGTATATGTCAATAGAAAAAGCAGAAAATTCATGAATAATTTTTTTATATGAATTCTTCTATTGCTTTCTTAACTTATTCAATGCTTTTTGACTAGAATATCATTAAAAAATTGGTTATTTTATCAAAAACACAACAAGCCAGTGGCGACCCGACGCCACAAAGCGGCTGCCGTCCGAACCGGACTTGACAGCCGCTTTTGGCTCCGGAAATGCCAGATCAAATGTAATATACAGCAGTGTGAGGGTGACTCTCTTCAAAATCCCTGATCTGATCGCTGAATTTTGCCGGAATATGCAAAACCTCCAAGCTGTCGCACCCCTCGCAGAATCCATCTCCCAACCGGGTCACACCGGCCGGAATGGTAAGGCTTTTCAGCCGCAGGCAGCCTTGAAAGGCGCCGTCTCCGATTAAGGTCACACTGTCCGGAATTTGCAGACTTATAAGGCCGGTGCAGTCCAAAAACAGTTCTTTTTCGATCCGGGTCACTCCCCGGGGAAGCTCCACCTCTTTCAGCCCGGTACAGCCCGTAAAGGTACCAAAGCCTATGTCAGTAACGCCCTCCGGCAGGACAATGCTTTTCAGCCTCGAACAGTCGCAAAAGGCCAGATTGCCGATGTGGGTCAAGCTATCCGGAAGTGCCAGCTCCTGCAAGCTGCAGCAGTATGCGAAGGCAAGCGCATCTATCTCTGTTACCCCCTCAGGGATGGTAACGCTTTTCAATCCGGTACAGCCCACAAAGGCCTCCCATCTGATTTCAATAACCCCCCTGGGAATTACAATACTTTCCAGGCTTGTGCAATTCTCAAACAGCCCATCACTGATGACGGTCAAATTGTCTGAAAGTTCAGCCCTTTCCAGCCCTGTGCAGCCCCAAAACACACCGGAGCCCAGCTCGGTCACGCTGTCCGGCAAGGTGATCTGCTTTAAGCCGGTGCACCCGTGAAACGCAAGGGTGCTGATCATATCCACACTGCTCGGAATTGCAATCTCCGTCAGCCCCGTGCAGTCCTCAAACGCAGCCTCCTGAATCTCCGTGATTTCATTTGGAACGGCATATGCCCCGGTTTTTCCCCGGGAACACAAAATTACCTGATGGCGAATTTGGTTCACGAGCACGTCCTCCTCCAAGGAAAACACACCATTTTCAGGATCTAACGAAAGCTCTGTCAGATTGCTGCAGCCTGTGAACGCACCCGATCCAATGCTTCTTAAAAAGACCGGGAGTGAAATGCTCCGTAAGCCGATGCAGCCGGAAAAGGCGTCATCTCCGATGGCCACTGTGCCCTCTCTCAGGACGAGATCGGTATTTTCCGGCATGACCCCTCCCTTGTAGTGATAGGCCACTCTGCCTATATAAACCACATCATCCGGCAGATTGCGGTACCAGGCTGTATCATAAAAGGCTTCTTCCCCCACCCAGATCACATTGTCGGGAATGGAAATCTCCTCAAGATTGGTACAGCCCGCAAAAGCTCCGTCTCCTATAACGGACAAGCTGTCCGGCAGGATCACACGCTTTAACCCGGTGCACCCGGCAAAGGCACGATCCCAGATATATTCCAAACCGTCCGGAGCAATGATCTCCGCAAGTCCTATGCAGTCTTCAAAGGCACCCATTTGAATGTCTGTAATGCCCTCCGGAAGAGTATATTTTCCGGTTTTTCCCCGGGAGCACAAAACAATCTCGTGATGCACAGGATCCACCAAAACGCCCTCCTTCAATGAGAAAATTTTATTGTCAGGATCCAGCTGAATGTGTTGTAAGCTGCTGCAGCCTGTAAACGCATCCCTTCCAATGCTGCTCAGGCTGGCCGGAAGAGAAATGCTTTCCAGCTCGGTACAGCCTGCAAAGGTTCCGCCGTAAATCTCATCAACCCCTTCCGGAATCCTGATACTTTTCAACCCGGTACAGTCCGCAAAGGCACTGCGTCCAATATAGGTAACACTATCCGGAATAGCAATACTCCTCAAACCGGTGCAATCACAAAATGCATAATCTGCAATCGCTGTTGTTCCCTCTTTCAAGACAAGATCGGTGTTGTCCAGCATAGTTCCCTTGTAGCGGTATGCCACACTGCCTGCATAGACCATTCCATCCGGCTGATTGCGGTACCAGGCCGTATCAGCAAAAGCCCAAAAGCCAACCCAGGCTACGCTGTCAGGGATAGAAATGTATTTCAAATTTTCACATCCCTGAAATGCAAAATTTCCTATTTTTGTTACACCCTCCGGAATTCGGATACTTTTCAAATCGGTGCAAGTGAAAAAAGCCCGTCTTCCAATCTCTGTAACACTGCCGGGGATGGTAATCTTCT
>JAXEOR010000131.1:0-17468 GCA_034117945.1 Clostridia bacterium
GGTAAACCATTGCTGATCTCTATTTACTAGCACACGAAGTAAATACCAATCAGTAGGTACAGGTGAAGGCTGCATGTAAGCCTGTCCCCCGTCATGCCCTGCCAGACCGCCGGCGGGCACTTGAAACCCTTCCGCAATACCCGCTTCTGTTTTAGTGGGCATATCCTCCGGGATACACACCATGGTCATGCCGGCCGTCATCCCGTCATACTCTGCCGTAATCAGAGAATAGCCCGTCTTCTTGGGAACCAGCTGATCGCCTTCTACTGCGAACACAGCAGGATTAGAGGAGGTCAGCTTTGCACCCGTTACCTCTGTTTTGGTGCCGGATTCGTTGTATTTGATCACCTTCACAGAAAAAGCACTGCTGCCCTCTACATAACGATCCGCATTGTTTTCCAGGCTGAGATAGTTCGTATCCTCCGCTGCCAGAACAAAGCCGGGTAAGGATGCTATTATCATTGCACACACAATAATAATAGAAACTACTTTTTTTCTTGCCATTTTTCCTGCAACTCCTTTTTCAATAATTTGATGCCTAAATACTAAGCACAATTTGATTGTATCACATTTTTTGTAATATTGTTAGCAAAAAGGTATTGCGCTTGGTAAAATAGTATGATAAAATAGTAACATCATCTGATACACAGGAGGAAAGAGAAATGCCTTATCTCGGTCCGCAGAATTTTGAACTTGTCCCAATTCGGTGCAATTATTACCGTTGTTATAACCCAAAGAGAATTATTAATAAAAGAAAAATGATGCATTATGAAGTAGATCTCATTACAAATGGCACCGCAAAATTAACCATTGATCAAACACCCTATCTCTTCCCGGAAGGGAGCATTTGTTTTCGCAAACCGGGTCAGATAAACAGACAGGATCTATCCAGTCCTTATGAATGCTACGCCTTTTATTTTTACACCGAGGACAAATGGGGAATAAATTTCCTGGAAAAGATTCCAAACTTTCTTCCTGCCGAGCGATGCGGAGAAATCAAAGAAACAATGCTCCAGCTGTACAATCATTATTTTTACGATTCTGCATATCACCGATTATCCTTTCGCGCATATAGCCTGCATTTGGCAGCCCAGCTTTACCATGCGTCCGTAACGGAGGAGGAACAACTGAAAACCAACGATCTATATCATCCGGCCATTCAAAAGGCAATTTTGTATATTCAAACGAACCTGAAATCTTCTTTAAAAATAGATGACATTGCCAAGACCGTTGGAATCAGTCCAAAATATTTTCACAAAATATTCAAATCGTGTATCGGAAAAACACCTAACAGCTTTATTATGGAGGAACGCATGAAGCTGGCAAGAGAGCAGCTCCTTTCTACTGATCTCTCCGTGGGAGACATTGCCCAAAACTGCGGATTTACCAGTCACACTTATTTTACCCGTGTTTTTAGAGAATTTTTTCATCAAACACCTCAGGAATTCAGAAATAACAATCTTGGTTGATTCCTTGATTTCTGCATGAAAAAACCTTCTGTGATCATTGTTTTATCACAGAAGGTTTTTTATTTCACTGCGTTAATTTTTGGTTATAATTGTTGTTTTGTACTGAATGTCCGGACATTTGCCTTGATAGTTCCCCTGAGGTTTTGTTATCGTTAATTTTTCTTTTTGGTCATCCCACAAAAGTTCCTGAGTGAAAAACCATCCTTTTTCATAATGATAGGTATCGTTTTCATCCTGATACAAAACAAATTTTCCATCCGCACCTGTGTAGATATGCAAATCAATCCGATCATTCGGCATTTCTTCTGTACTTTGATAATTCCCTTCTGTCATCGGCAGGATGCTCCCGCCAGGTACAAATAATGGGATAAGGTCGATTGGCGTATCATATTCAACAGATGTTCCGCCCTCATAGGAGGTGTTAGTCCAGAAATCATACCATGTCTTCCCTTTTGGAAAATAAATCGTTCTGCTTTTGCAATTTGGTTTTGTAACGGGGCATACCATCAGGCAATCACCGAACATATATTGATCCTCTATACTGCAAGCCCTTTGATCATCTGCAAAATCAAAAGCTAACATCCGCATCATGGTATAATTTTCAAAGGTTACCCGTGCCGCTAAGGAATAAATATAGGGCAAAAGGCGATATCTGAGTCGAATGAATTTTAAAATCGTCTCATAATAAACATTCCCAACGTCCCCAAAACACCAGGGTTCCCGTTCCGTATCTGTTCCGTGGCTTCTGAATATGGGAAGAAATGTTCCGAATTGCAGCCAGCGAACATATAATTCTTTGTATGACTCATCTTGATTTCCTTCTTCAAATTCGCCATTCCAAAACCACCGATCCCCTTTTTTTACAAAAAACGCTCCAATGTCTAATGTCCAATAGGGAATCCCACTTGCACACAAGCTGATCCCCGCAATAATTTGCTTTCGTAATGTTTCCCAGCTTGCAGAAATATCTCCGGACCAAATAATTGTCGAAAACCTCTGCTGGCCGCTAAAAACTGCTCTTGTTAAGTTAACAACCCGTTTTTCAGTACAGGCCATACGCTGATTTTCATAGATTCCCTTTGCATGCATAAATGGATACAAGCTTGTTAAATGATCATTTCCAAGCTGCTTATATGCTGTCAAAGAATTCAAATATTCTACGGCAGCCGGCAGGCGCCAGCTTCCTTGCCATTCAGGGGTAATCGGCTCACTTGAATCGCACCACCAAGCATCAACACCATATGTAAAAAACCCTTCATTTGCCTGCTTCCAATAAAGCTTTCTCGCCTCATCATCAAAAGCATTGTACAGGCTTGTACCTTTTATCATAAATCCATTTTGCTTCATCTCCCGCAAATTGTCACCATCGCTTAAAGTGGGCCAAATAGAGATCATAAAGTGCGTATTGAGATCATGAAGTGCATCTATCATTCCTTTAGGATCAGGAAACCTTGTTCTGTCAAAGGATTTTTGCCCCCACAGCCCTTCCTCCCAAGAGTTCCAGTCCATAATAATTGTATCAATCGGGATCCTTCTCCTTCTGAATTCCTGTACAATATCAAGAATTTCTTTTTGCGTTTCATAGGCCTCTCTTGACTGCATATATCCAAAAGCCCATTTTGGAAGCATCGGCGCACTGCCTGTTAACATTCTGTATCCGTCGATGATGTGGTCAAATTGATTTCCGGCTATAAAATAATAATCAATTTCATCTACTGTTTCGCAATAAAAATAAGATTCCTCCGCACTGTCGTGAAATATCATGTGTGAATATTCATCTACAAATATACCGTATCCATTTGATGACATAAAAAAAGGCATTGGATTCTTTAAATTAGCGTGATATAAATATACGGTATTTCCTCTCAAATTCAACGTCCCGTTTTCCTGTTGCCCCAAACCATAAAGCATTTCGTCATCCTTAAACTTAAAATCCAGCCTTGCATGATATGCGGTTTTGGCATATTCGGTTTTTCCTCCGGCAAGGAGTGTTTTTTTTCCGTCCGGGGTATGGATGAGTTTGATATTCGAATCGTCAGGAACCGGCATATATATGTCATATTCCTCCAAATGCTTTCCTCCCTTTTCCGGTTCCTCCAAAAGCAATTCACCGCACAGATCATAAAAAGCAAATTGAGCCGTTTCCTTTTGAATGATCAATTTTAACTCTGATGTATTCAACACATATTCTGTTTCTGTTTCCTCTGTTTCAAAAGGAACCGTCTGATGACAGATCACTGCATAGCTGTTATCCTGTAAAAATTCTTCTCTTTTTGTATAGCGTATTCTAAATATGTTTTCAGATACAGCTGACAATGCAAGTTTTCCATTTTCTGTATGAAAAATAATGCTGTTTCCTCTTTTTTCACATTTTTTTATTTTACATAGTTTAAATGGCACAGCCTTCAACATCTGCTCTATACTCCCCTCAAAATGAAATTCCCCAAAACCATTTTGGGATTCATGCAATAAAATGTTTTCTACCCGAATTATACCAAATTTCATTAAAAGATACTTGCAATATATTGTGATTTTATGATATAATATTGCTGTAATTGATAAATAAAACGACAAATTTGATGAAATTTTAATCATAAATTGCTCTGGAGTGATTTTTTTGAATATCAGACTTACACAGATGGAAAAAGCAAATCGGAATAACAAGCATTTCCCCCTCTATCTCTACCCTCTTCGCGCTTATAGCGGAAAAGGTGTGTTTTTGCCTCATTGGCACACAGAATATGAAATCATTATTGCAGACTGCAAGGGGCTGGCCGAATTTGACAATATGCAAATACACTTTTTCCCCGGTGAATTGCTTTTTGTAAACCAAGAAGTGCTGCATCGTGTGGATGCTTATTCAGACGGAACGATCACTGCAATTGTGTTCGACTTATCGCTCCTGAGCTTTCCTGCAAACGATATTTGTCAGATTGAAATTCTGGAAAAAATGAAAGCAAAAAAGCTGCTGTTCCCTCAAATTATCCAGAAAGGTGATTGCTATTATTCTGCATTGCATGAAAATATTTCTGATATAATAGCCTATTTCTACAGTGATATTCCTATGAAGGAGCTCAAAATCAAAGCTCTTTTTTATGATCTTATTTTCAATTGTTACTCTGAAAATATTTTCACCGTACCTCATCAAGCCCGTCTATCTCATACAGAACATATGCAAATGGAATCTATTAAATCAGCACTGTATTTTATTGAAACCAATTATCATAAGCATATCACTCTGACGGATATGGCAGAGCATGTGCATTTAAGCAAATTTTATTTTATTAAGCTGTTTCAGGAATTTACCGATACCACTCCGGCTCTTTTTCTGAAAAATGTGCGGCTTGAAAACTCTAAGGCATGCCTGTTATCCGGCCGATCTGTAACTGAAACTGCGTTACTGTGCGGTTTTCAAAATATCAGTTACTATATCAGATCTTTTAAAAATCAGTTTGGAATGACTCCAAAGGAATTCCAAAAAAACCCAAAACAAAAATAAAGCAAAACATCCTACTAAATAAGCCGTTTTGCCGTGAAAACCTGCAAAAACCCTGTCTTGTATCAAACAAAACAGGGTTTTTCAACAAACCTATGATTCCGTTACAAATATTTTTAAAACAAGCCGCTGATGATGCCGTTTTCATCCACATCAATGTTTTCTGCGGCGGGAACCTTGGGCAGCCCGGGCATGGTCATAATATCTCCGGTGAGAACCACCAAAAATCCTGCTCCGGCAGACACCTTCACATTGCGCACCGTAACGGTGAAGCCCTCCGGCGCTCCCAGCTTTTTGGGATCGTCCGAAAAGCTGTACTGGGTTTTGGCAACGCAGATGGGCAGCTTGTCAAACCCAAGCCGAGTCAATGCGTCAATCTGCTTTTGGGCAGCCGGAGTAATGACAATCCCAACTCCTCCATAGACCCGTTTCACCACCGTCTCAATTTTTTCCTCAATAGAGGACTCCAAGGAATAGCTAAATGAAAATTCGCCCGGCTGTTCACAAAGGCGCACCACCTCTTGGGCAAGAGCAACACCGCCCTTTCCCCCTTCCGCCCAAACATCGGACAGCACTGCATTGACGCCAAGCTTTGCACACTGCTCGCTAAGCAGTGCAATTTCAGCATCCGTATCAGTGGGAAACCGATTGATTGCAACAACGCAGGGCAGACCGTAAACCTGTTTCATATTTGCCACATGGCGCAGCAAATTGGGAAGTCCTTTTTGGAGAGCCTCCAGATTTTCGTCTCCCAGCTCGTTTTTAGCCAATCCGCCGTGCATTTTCAGTGCCCGAACTGTGGCCACCACAACAACCGCCGCAGGCGTCAGGCCAGCTGCTCTGCATTTGATATCCAAAAATTTCTGAGCACCCAAATCTGCACCAAAGCCCGCTTCGGTCACCACATAGTCCCCCATCTTTAATGCCATCCCAGTGGCCATGACGGAATTGCAACCGTGGGCAATATTGGCAAAGGGTCCCCCATGTACAAAGGCGGGCGTTCCCTCCAGAGTTTGCACCAGATTTGGCTTGAGAGCGTCCTTTAACAGGGCTGTCATCGCTCCCTGGGCATTCAGATCCCCTGCCGTTACCGGCCGGTCGTCATAGGTATAGCCCACAATCATCCGTGCCAAACGCTCCTTTAAATCCATAATGGAAGAAGAAAGGCACAAAACCGCCATAATTTCAGAGGCAACGGTAATGTCATACCCATCCTCTCTGGGAACGCCGTTCACCTTTCCTCCAAGACCGTCCACCACATTCCGAAGCTGTCTGTCATTCATATCCACACAGCGCCGCCATGTAATTTTACGGGGATCCAGTCCCAACCGGTTTCCCTGATAAATATGATTGTCCACCATAGCAGCCAGCAAATTGTTGGCCGCACCAATGGCATGGAAATCTCCGGTAAAGTGAAGATTGATATCCTCCATAGGAACAATCTGGGCATAGCCGCCCCCTGCTGCCCCGCCCTTGATGCCGAACACCGGCCCCAAGGAGGGTTCCCGCAAAGCAGCCACCACTTTTTCCCCCAGCCTTCTCATCCCGTCAGCCAGGCCAATGGTTGTTGTTGTTTTCCCCTCTCCTGCGGGGGTTGGGGTGATGGCAGTCACCAAAATCAGCTTTCCGTCCTTTTGGTCGGACTTTTTTAAATAGGATAAATCCACCTTGGCCTTATACCGCCCATACTGCTCTAAATACTCTTCCTCCAAGCCGATTTCCTTCGCAATTTCTAAAATCGGCTTCATGGTAACGCTTTGTGCAATTTCGATATCGCTCTTCATTTTCTCATCACACCTCTTTATAAAAAATACTTCACAGCAGCCTGAAACATTCCCATGTCAAAGCTACCGGGAACATTCTGATACAAGCCGGAGCCAATCCGCTCCGAATGCCCCATTTTTCCGAATACTCTTCCGTCCGGCGAGGTAATCCCTTCAATACCGTAAACAGAACCGTTAGGATTAAACTGCACTTTGCTGCTTGGCAGCCCATCTTCATCCACATACTGGGTTGCCACCTGCCCCTTTTGAATCAATGCTTCGATGAGGGCTTGATCTCCGATAAACCGGCCTTCTCCATGAGAAATGGGAACGGTATAAATATCCCCTACCTTGGTATTGGCAAGCCAGGGAGATAAATTAGAAGCAATTCTTGTTCTCACCAGCTTGGATTGATGGCGGCCGATCAGATTATAGGTCAAGGTAGGAGCCTTTTCGTCCGGCTCTAAAATTCTGCCATAGGGCACAAGACCCAGCTTAATCAATGCCTGAAAGCCATTGCAGATTCCGCACATTAAGCCGTCTCTTTGATCCAGCAGCCCGCTGACCGCTTGCTTTACCTCTTGATTTCTGAAAAATGCGGTGATGAATTTTCCGGAGCCGTCCGGCTCGTCACCGCCGGAAAATCCGCCAGGAATAAACACCATTTGAGCCTGCTCCAGCGCCCTTGCAAAATAAGCTGCCGATTCAGAAATCCCCTTTGCCGTCAAATTATTGATGACGACAATCTCAGGCTTTGCGCCTCCGTCTGCCAAGGCCTTAGCGGTATCATACTCGCAGTTGGTTCCCGGAAATACCGGAATCAGCACCTTGGGCTTTAAGGCCTTGTATCTGGGCACCATCCGTGAGGGCACTTCATAAGAAATCACGGGAATTTTCTGTTCCTCCTTTGCAATATTGCAGGCGAACACAGGCTCCAGCTTTTCTTCATATATTTGTTCCAGCTGCTCCAAAGAAACCTGCTGACTACCATATGAAATGCTTTGCTGAGCAACGCATGTTCCCAGCAAAATCCCCTCCGGGCAAGGCTGGGTCACCTCCAGAATAAAGGAACCGTAAGCATAATCAAACAGCTGCTCCAAAGAAATCTGATCCGAGAAAGAAAAGCCTATGCCGTTTCCAAAGGTCATTTTCATCACGGCCTCCGCAATGCCACCGTAAGTGGGCGTATAGCAAGCGGCAACAATTCCCCGGCGCATCAGTCCTGTTACCCTTTGATAGACCTGCTTTAAGGAGGAGGCTTTGGGAAGGCCATTTTCATCAGTCTCCGGCTTGATCCAAATTACAGAATGACCTGCCTCCTTCAGTTCGGGAGAGATCACCTGCCCGGTCTCCGCCGTGGTAACCGCAAAGGAAACCAAGGTGGGCGGCACATCCAGCTGTTCAAAGCTGCCGCTCATGGAATCCTTTCCGCCGATGGCTCCGATTCCCAGCTCCTTTTGTGCCTTAAAGGCACCCAATAAGGCAGCCAAGGGCTTTCCCCAGCGTTTGGGATCCTTCATGGGCTTTTCAAAATATTCCTGAAAGGTCAGGTACACATCAGAAAATTCTGCCCCTGCGGCGACAAGCTTGGAAACCGACTCTACCACCGCCAAATAGGCACCGTGATAAGGGCTTTTCTCCGATATAAAGGGATTATAACCCCAAGCCATAACTGAACAGGTATCCGTATGCTTTTTTTCCACAGAAATTTTATGAACCATCGCCTGAATCGGCGTTCTTTGCTTTTTCCCTCCGAAGGGCATCAAAACAGTTCCTGCGCCGATAGTAGAATCAAACCGCTCACTTAACCCCCGCTTGGAACAAACGTTTAAATCACCCGCCAACGCCTTCATGTTTTCTTCAAAAGAACCGTCCGTCCTTCTCTGATAGTCCTCCGGCTTTGCCACCTGGATGGAAATATGCTTTTCCGCTCCGTTGGAATTTAAAAATTCCCGGGAAATATTCACAATTTCTGTTCCGTTCCATTCCATCACCAATCTGGGCTCTTTGGTCACTCTGGCCACAATGGTAGACTCCAGATTTTCACTATCCGCCAGCTGACAAAAATGATCCGCATCCTCCGGAGCAACCACCACAGCCATCCGCTCCTGAGATTCGCTGATTGCCAACTCGGTCCCGTCCAACCCCTCGTATTTTTTGGGAACGGCATTTAAATTGATTCTGATGCCGTCCGCCAGCTCGCCGATTGCAACAGAAACACCGCCCGCTCCGAAATCATTACACCGCTTGATCAGCAAAGAAGCTTCTTCTCTACGGAACAGCCGCTGCAGCGTCCGTTCCTCCGGCGCATTTCCCTTTTGCACCTCCGCACCGCAGCTTTCCAAAGATTCTAAGGTATGAGATTTGGAAGAACCGGTAGCGCCGCCGCAGCCGTCACGCCCCGTTCTTCCGCCTAATAAAATCACCACATCCCCATCCAGAGGACATTCCCGGCGAACGTTTTTGGCAGGAGCAGCGCCGATCACTGCGCCGATCTCCATCCGCTTTGCCGCATAGCCGGGATGATACAGTTCGTCTACCTGCCCGGTAGCAAGACCGATCTGATTTCCGTAGGAGCTATAGCCCGCCGCCGCCGTGGTCACAATTTTTCTTTGAGGCAGCTTTCCTTCCATGGTTTCGGAAACCGGCGTCAAAGGATCTGCCGCTCCCGTTACCCGCATGGCGGCATACACATAAGATCGGCCGGAAAGAGGATCCCGGATGGCGCCGCCGATACAGGTTGCGGCGCCGCCGAAGGGCTCAATTTCAGTAGGATGATTATGGGTTTCGTTTTTAAACAACAACAGCCAATCCTGCTGCTCACCTTCCACATTCACCTTGATTTTCACGGTGCATGCATTGATTTCCTCAGATTCATCCAGCTTATCAAGCATCCCCTGCTGCTTTAAATATTTTGCCGCTAAGGTAGCCACATCCATCAAATTGACCGGCTTGGTTCTGTTCAGGGCTTTTCTGGTGTCCAGATAATCCTGATAGGTCTGCTCCAAGGCTGGATCCTCAAAGGTCACCCCGTCAATTGTTGTCAAAAAAGTGGTATGACGGCAATGATCCGACCAATAGGTATCGATCATTTTGATTTCTGTAATAGTAGGCTCCCGGTTTTCGGAACGGAAATACTGCTGGCAAAATAAAATATCGTCTAAATCCATTGCCAAGCCCTGCTCCCGGATAAAATCGTCAAGCTGCGCCGGCGTTTTGCTGCAAAAGCCCTCCAGCACCGCCACTTCACTTGGAATTTCATAGGGAATGTCCAGAGTTTCATAGGGCTCCAAGGATGCCTCCCGGCTTTCCACCGGATTGATCACATATTTTTTGATACGCTCCACATCCTGCTCCGTCAGATCGCCATACAGCAAGTACACCTTTGCAGTGGAAACCTTCGGTCTGTCCTGCTGGGAAATAATCTGAATACACTGTGCCGCAGAATCCGCCCGCTGATCAAACTGCCCCGGCAGATATTCCACCGCGAACACCGTTGCTCCTTCCCTTTCCAGCTGATCTGAAACAAGATCCAGTTGAGGCTCGGAAAACACCGTGGTTTTGCACTGTTCAAACAATTCAGCCGTAATATGCTCCACATCATATCGGTTAACAAGTCGAATCCGCTCCAAAGAGCTAATTTGCAGCAAGCTGCAGATATCCTCCTTCAGAGCCTTAGCCTCCAGCGCCAGCTCCGGCTTTTTTTCCACATAAATTCTATATACCATATCTCTTCTCCTTATTGCAGCGCCTGCAAAGCACGGCTGCCGATATCCTTACGGTAATGAGCATTGGAAAAGGAAATCCGATCCACCAGAGCGTAGGCTTTTTTGATGGCTGTTTCCAGCTCCGGCGCCACTGCAACGGCCCCCAGCACCCGACCTCCGGCGGTCAGCAATGTTCCCTGTTCCTCCTTTGCCCCTGCAATATAAATTCGTTCCCCTTCCGAAAGATCGGGAAGGGTGATGGGAAAGCCTGACTGATAGGCCTTTGGATAGCCTCCCGAGGCCATCACCACGCAGCAGGCGCATTCATCCGAAAATTCCACCTGCGCCTGATCCAGCGTTCCCTCAGCCACATGGCGCATAATAGAAAACAAATCGCTTTTCAGCAAGGGAAGCACCACCTGGGTTTCAGGGTCTCCGAAACGGCAGTTATACTCAATGACTTTCGGCCCCTTCTCTGTCAGCATCAGGCCGAAATATAAGCACCCCCGAAAGGGTCTACCCTCTGCCGTCATGGCTTGGATGGTGGGCAAGAAGATGGTTTTCATGCACTGGTCTGCAATGTCCTTGGTGTAATAAGGATTTGGCGCCACCGTCCCCATGCCGCCGGTATTTAAGCCCCGGTCGCCGTCCAAGGCACGCTTGTGATCCATGGATGAAACCATAGGCACCAGCGTTTTCCCGTCTGTAAAGCAAAGAACAGACACCTCCGGTCCTGTCAGAAATTCTTCAATCACAATCTGACTGCCACTATCGCCAAAGATTTTATCCTCCATCATAGACCGAACCGCATCTATGGCTTCCTCTTTCGTATCGGCAATGATCACGCCCTTACCAAGGGCAAGCCCGTCCGCCTTGATCACAGCAGGCAAAGGAGCCGTTTCCAAATATGCAAGGGCACTTTCCGGCTCTGTAAACACTTCATAGCGGGCGGTGGGAATCTGATATTTTTTCATTAAATTTTTAGAAAACACCTTGCTACCCTCTATGATAGCCGCAGCCTTGTTGGGGCCAAAGCAAGGAACCCCGATTGCCTCCAACCGATCCACCGCTCCCATAACCAAGGGATCATCCGGCGCAACCACCGCAAAATCAATCTCCTGTTCCTTGGCAAAGGAAACGATTCCCTCCAAATCCTTTGCTCCCACGGGAACGCACTGCGCATCCCGCCCAATGCCTCCGTTGCCCGGAAGGGCATAAAGCTTTGTAATTTCCGGGCTTTTCTTTAACGCCTGAATCAAGGCATGCTCCCGGCCGCCTCCGCCGATCACCATTACTTTCATTGTTAACCTACCTCACAACATTTTATAATTTTGACTTCTGTTTTCTCCGGCTCCGATCCGGGTAATATAGATAGATGGTTTTGCCGGGCTTGAATTTCAACCGCTCTTTCCAATACAAGTTACTTGATTTTATGCCCATCCTTCATAGTCTGAACTTCGTTATTTTAATGATGGAACAGTCTCATACCGGTAAAGGCCATGGCAATGTTGTACCGGTTGCAGGCCTCGATCACGTTATCGTCCCGGATCGAGCCGCCGGGCTGGGCAATATAAGAAACGCCGCTTTTGCGCGCCCGCTCAATATTATCCCCAAAGGGGAAGAATGCGTCACTGCCTAGAGCAACTCCGGTAATGGAGGAAAGGTAAGCCTTCTTTTCCTCCCCCGTCAGCGGCTCCGGTTTTACAGTGAAATACTGCTGCCACTTCCCGTCCGCCAGCACATCCTCCCTTTCATCGGAAATATAAACGTCGATCACATTATCCCTGTCAGGCCGCCCCAGGGTTTCCAAAAAAGGCAGGTTCAGCACCTTTTCATGCTGGCGCAAATGCCAGATATCTGCCTTGTTCCCTGCCAGACGGGTACAGTGAATCCGGGACTGCTGCCCCGCTCCTACCCCGATGGCCTGCCCATCTACCGCATAGCAAACGGAATTGGATTGGGTATATTTTAACGTAATCAGGGCAATGATCAAATCCCGTTTGGCGCTTTCCGGAATGGTTTTATTCTCTGTTACAACCTGATCCAAAAGAGCCTTGTCAATCTTAAAATGATTCCGCCCCTGCTCGAACATAATACCGAATACCTGCTTTGTTTCAACCGGATCCGGCACATAGGAGGGATCCATCTGAACGATATTGTAATTGCCCTTGCGCTTGCTTTTTAAAATTTCCAAGGCTCCTTCGCTGTAGCCCGGGGCGATGATACCGTCTGACACCTCCCGCTTGATCAGCAAGGCTGTGGTTTCATCGCACTCGTCACTCAACGCAATCCAATCACCAAAGGAGGACATCCGATCCGTTCCTCTTGCTCTTGCGTAAGCGCAGGCCAAGGGGGATTGATCCAACCCCGGAATATCGTCTACAAAGCAAGCCTTTTTTAAGGAATCGCTCAGCGGAAGGCCTACCGCCGCCGAGGTGGGGCTGACATGCTTAAAGGAGGTGGCCGCAGGCATGTTCAGTGCTTCCTTGATTTCCTTTACCAGCTGCCAGCTGTTAAAGGCATCTAAAAAGTTAATATAGCCCGGCTTACCGTTTAAAATTTGGATAGGCAGATCAGACCCGTCTGCCATTTTGATTTTCGCAGGCTTTTGATTGGGATTGCAGCCGTATTTTAAGGTGAATTCTTTCATAAAAATCTCCATTCCGCCGCCCTGCCTAGCATAAAATAAATATATTTTCTCTTATCCGCAGGGCAAGGAATGATAAGAGATTTTTTGCCCAGTTTTGTCGCTCTGCACCCGACATCACTGCAAGTCTGCCTCCTATCAGCGGAGCACAGAAGTGTAGGAGGGCTTTCTTTATTGATTTTTATTGATTAATCTAGTTTCCTTTTTTCCGGTTTTTAAATCCTGATAGCAAACATACAGGGATACCTTATTATCAGCGTCTAAATTCTCCCACAAATCATCGGTAAACCGATCAATTTCATCCGGAATGATAATTCGCTCCGGTTCTCCCAAAAATGTGGGAATGGGATTCCCGTCGCACTGATAAGTGTGAATAAAATGGCCGACCCCCGGAAGAGGCTCGTAGTGAAACGTATATCGGTTACAGGCTGAGCCCTGAGGATCAGCACTTTTTAAAATACTCATCTGATAGCTGAAGGTTTCCTCCGAAAAGGTCAGTATACCGCTGATTCTGGGCGTTAAATTGGGTGCGTCCGGTTCAAAGCAACGGGTAGATAAAGCCTGTTCAAAGGTTCCCCCCTGCTTGATGCAGTCATAAATGGTATCTGTCTGATCCCCGTTTGTCACAATCATGTTCTGTCCCAGCACACGAACCGGAAAATAAATAATCAAAGAGGGATCCTCCAGCTTGGAAGGATCAAAGGCATTGATCTCCACGTCCTCCCCTTTTTGCACAAACACTCTGTTCCGGCTGTTTTCGCTCCGACCCATAATAAAATAAGCCGAAACGGCGCAGCTGCTGCTTTGGCCGATCACAATCCCCCGACCCACATAAGAATTCCCCCGGATTCTTTCCCCTATGGTTTTGGCTTCATAAACATTCATGCTGATTTCTCCTCTATTTTTGTTGTAACAGTTTTTTGCAGACCATCTCTGCCGCTGCCGGAAGCAGCTTCCATTCCGCTTGCTCCATCACTCTTTTTTGCAGGGTTTGAGGGGTATCTCCTTCCAAAACCTCCACCGCACGCTGCAAAATGATCGCACCCCCGTCAGGAATTTCATTCACATAATGCACCGTAGCCCCCGTCACCTTCACGCCGTAATCCAGCACCGCCTGATGCACCCGCAGGCCATAATATCCTTTTCCGCAAAAGGAAGGAATCAGGGAAGGATGCACATTGATGATTCTCCCCTCAAAGGCGGTAATAAACTCCTTGCCTAAAATGCACATAAAGCCCGCCAAAATCACCAGCTGGATCCCGGCCTGCTGCAAGGTTTTGATCAGCGCCGGCTCAAACTGCTCTCCATACTCTTTTCTGGATACAACCCTGGTATCAACTCCGGCCTGCTCCGCCCGTTTCAAAGCGTAAGCATCCGGATTGTTAGACACCACCAGCACAATTTCACCGCTTGGAATTTCGCCCCGGCTTTGTGCGTCAAGCAGAGCTTGCAGGTTGGTTCCGCCCCCTGATACCAGCACAGCAATTTTGATTTTTAGCATAAAATCACACTTTCCGCGGAACGAACAATCTCTCCGATGAGATAAGCCTCTTCCCCGTTTTCCTTTAAAATGGAAAGAGCCTGATCCGCATCCTCTTTTGCAACCACAACGCTCATTCCAACTCCCATGTTAAAGGTGTTGAACATATCCCGCTCCGGAATGTTTCCGGTTTTGGCGATCAGATCAAAGATAGGCAAAACCCGAACGGCTGCCCGCTCTATTTTCGCACCGAAGCCGGCAGGAAGGCTTCTGGGAATATTTTCATAAAAACCGCCCCCGGTAATATGAGACACGGCCTTTACCGTTACCTGCTCAAACAGTGCCTGCAAGGGCTTTACATAAATTTTCGTGGGAGTCAGAAGGGCCTCTCCCAGTCCTTTTCCTCCCAGCTCCGCTACCGGAGAAAAAATGTCAGATTGTTCCACATGAAACACCTTTCGAACCAAGGAAAATCCGTTGGAATGAACCCCGCTAGAGGGAAGGGCTAGGATCACGTCCCCTTCCTTGATGGTCTGATGATCCAGCACCTTTTTCTTGTCCACCACACCTACCGAAAAGCCTGCCAGGTCATATTCGTCCTCCGGATAAAACCCGGGCATTTCTGCCGTTTCTCCGCCGATCAAAGCGCAGCCTGCCTGCACGCACCCCTCCGCAACACCGGACACGATAGAAGCGATTTTCTCCGGCACATTTTTGCCAACCGCCACATAATCCAGGAAAAACAAAGGCTTGGCACCGCAGCAAATAATATCGTTCACGCACATGGCAACGCAGTCAATCCCTACGGTATCGTGCTTGTCCAGCAAAAAAGCAAGCTTCAGCTTGGTTCCGACCCCATCCGTCCCGCTGACCAGAACCGGCTGAGTGATCCCTGTCATATCCAGTTCAAATAAGCCGCCGAAGCCGCCGATATCAGAAGCCGCTCCCGCCGTTATTGTTCTGGCAATATGCTGCTTCATCAGCTCTACTGCTTTGTATCCGGCAGTAATATCAACCCCCGCCGCTTTGTAGCTTTCGCTGAAACTTTTCATCTATTTTTTCTTCCTTTCGCTCAGTTTTTGTTCAAAACGATTCTTGCAGGTTTGGGTGGGAATTTCTGTGGGGTATTTCCCGGTAAAGCAAGCGTCGCAGTAGCCGCTGCATTTATTGGCAATGGCTCCGACAGAGCCCACATTTAAATATCCCAAACTGTCCACCCCGATAATATCTGCAATTTCATCAATGGAATAACGGCAGGCAATCAGTGATTCCTTGGAATCAATGTCCGTCCCGTAATAACAGGGATTGGTAAAGGGAGGCGCAGAAACCCGCATATGAACCTCCGTTGCTCCCGCTTCCCGCAGCAGCTTAACGATTCTGGCACTGGTGGTACCCCGAACGATGGAATCGTCTATCATAACCACCCGCTTTCCCTTTACAGTAGAAGCCACAGGGTTAAGCTTGATTCTCACCTTATCCTCCCGGCTTTTTTGCCCTGGAGAAATGAAGGTTCTGCCGATATATTTATTTTTAATGAACCCAAGGCCGTAAGGAATTCCGGATTTTCTGGCGTATCCGATGGCGGCATCAATCCCGGAATCGGGAACGCCGATGACCACATCCGCTTCTACCGGATGCTCCTCCGCAAGCAGCTCTCCTGCCCTAACTCTGGCCTGATGAACAGAACAGCCATCCACCACCGAATCCGGGCGGGCAAAATAAATATATTCAAAAATACAAAGAGAAGGCTCTCGTTTTTCGCAATGATCCCGAATGGAACGAATTCCGCTTTGGTCAAACACCACAATTTCCCCCGGCTCAATGTCCCGGATAAAGCTTGCGCCAACTGCATCCAGAGCGCAGCTTTCCGAGGCCACGATATAGGCGCCGTCCTCTGTTTTTCCGTAGCACAGGGGATGAAACCCGTTAGGATCACGCACTGCAATCAGCTTGGAGGGTGACATCACCGCAAGAGAATAGGCCCCCTGAATTTTATTCATGGCTCTGTTGATCGCCTCTTCAATAGAGTTGCTTCTGATCCGCTCCTTGGTGATGATATAAGAAATCACTTCTGTGTCGCTTGTGGTGTGGAAAATGGAGCCCTCCAGCTCAAGCTCATTGCGCAGCTCGTAGGAATTGATCAAATTCCCGTTGTGAGCCAGAGACATTCTCCCCTTGCTGTGGTTGACCACGATAGGCTGGGAATTGAGCCGATCATTTTCCCCGGTGGTTCCGTAACGAACATGCCCCAGCGCCATATTTCCCAAGCCAAGATTCTTCAAGGCTCTTGGTGTAAACACATCGTTGACCAGGCCGGTATCCTTATAATAACGAAACAGGCCGTCATCGTTGACCACAATGCCGCAGCTTTCCTGCCCTCTGTGCTGCAGCGCAAACAAGCCATAGTATGCCGTTGACGCCACATCTCTGGTGTCCGGTGCAAAAACACCGAACACACCGCATTCTTCATGAATTTTCTGTTCTGCCATCACTGATTCTCCTTTTATTCTCCCAGCAGCCGCTTTAAAATTTCCTGATAAGCGTCCTCCACGCCTCCCAGGTCTCTTCTGAATCTGTCCTTATCCAGCTTTTCTCCACTGACCGAATCCCAAAAACGGCAGGTATCGGGAGAGATTTCATCCGCCAGCACAATTTTGCCGTCTGTTGTTTTTCCGAATTCCAGTTTAAAATCAATCAATTCAATATTAACCGCCTTCAGATAATCGGTCAGAATCTGATTAATTTTCAAGGAATAGTCTGAGATCAGCTTTAATTCCTCTTCCGTAGCATAATTCATCGCCAGAATATGATATTCGTTCACCATAGGGTCGCCCAGTGCGTCATCCTTATAGCAAAATTCCAAAACCGTTTTGTTCAGCTTGGTTCCTTCCTCCAGACCCAAACGT
>JAXEOR010000132.1:0-5234 GCA_034117945.1 Clostridia bacterium
AGGCCTGCAGCAGAGCTTCCCGATCAAACACCATTTCCGGGCTAGCCTGAAGAATTATCCCGTCCGACCCCCGCTTTCCGATTCGATCCAGCAGCCGGCAAATCTCCCCGTAGGAATTTTTAGTATCCCCCGCCACAAGATCAGCCTGGTAATCATCCAAAACATCACTGATGCTTTGCATGTAATAAGGCATAAAATAATAATCCGTCATATTCAAAAGAACGTCAATTTTTTTTCTGACCGCCGCATTTTTGCAAAAGCTTCCTTTTCCATGCCTTTTTTCAATTAACCCCTCATTCACCAGCTGCTGCAGTGCTTCCCGCACCGTCAGCCTGGCAATTCCATACTGATTTACCAGTTTCGTTTCACTGGGAAGCCGATCGCCTGGCTGAAACTCTCCGCTTGTAATTTGCTCCCGAAGAAGATCAGCCAACTGAAGATAAAGCGGAGTCCCGTTGTTTCTTGTTATCATCCTCATCTTTCCCCTTCTCTTTATTTACATAATTCTTCCAAAATGGCTTATCTTTTATTATACCTGATTTTTATAAAAAAATCAACAATGCCTTGACAAAAAAACAGGAATGTGATATCATAACTTGTACAGATGAGTTGAAAGGAGGACTGACAATGATTCAGCTAATGAAAAAACAGCTGTTTCCGGAGCAAATGAAAATCTTGTATCAAAAGCCCTTTACCCCTCAGACCCTGGAACAAGATTTTGAAATCAAGGGCGGAGAATGGTATGTAGAAAACGGATGGCTCACCGGAAAAAACAAGGAGAATTTTGCCGCCATGGTCATTTCTAAGGCCGACTACTACGGCCCTGTGTTTATGGAATTCGATGCCCGCACAATCCCTCCCTGCACACATGACATCAATGTTATGTGGCATGGCAGTTGGAACCTGAAGTCTAATACCAGAGACGTGGCTTATGTGGCAGGCCTGCAGGGCTGGTGGGACGGCAAGGTGGGCTTTGAAAAATCTCCGGAATATCAATTTAACGTTGGAACTCAGCTGTTTCCCTTTGAACCGGGAAGGCAATATCATATGGCGGTAGGAGATATTCGAGGGCATATTTTTGTGGTAGTAGATGGCCAGCTGGTGCTGGAAATCACAGATCCAAATCCCATTGACGACTGCCGTTTTGGCAAAATTGGCTTTGAAGCCTATTGCAGTCAACTGCAATTTAAAAACCTATGTATCAGAGAGGCGGTCTACCAGCCAGATGAAAAAAGCTACACTCCGGAATTTGAATAACAAAAAGCACACTGATTCATTTTGAAATACTCCGCACCGATCAACGCTGCAGAGTTGTTTCCCTAATTTAATTTTTAAACAGAAAGGCTGTGAAATCAAATCATGGAATTTACCGAAAAAAAAGAAGTATTGAAACAGGAAATTAAAGAACATGTAACTATCATTGATCTCTCAAAGCTAACATTCACTTCCCTTTTGGAGTATCGGTCCTATGCTCAGGGTAACGACTGGACAGCCGCTATTCAACAGGCAATCAATGAAAAGAAATGCGTTTATATCCCGGATATGCAGCATGAAATTTTGCTTAGCCGTCCCATTGTTCTGAGTTCGGACTGTCATTTAAAGGTATCTCCTCAGCAGGTGATCCGGCTGCTGCCTCACCGAAACACCTGTCTGGTCAGGAATAAAAACATTGCCGCCGGAACGCATCAATATACCGAGCAGATCAATCCGGATGAACGAATTTCTGTTTCCGGTGGAATTTGGACCGCCCCGGATAACGGAGCTGGAGCTATCGATCTGGTTGCTTCCCTCCGAGGCGGTTTTGGATTGTTTGAATTTTCCAATGTGAACCAGATTAACGTAACAGACTGCACCTTCCGCAACAGCGGCTCTTATGCGGTTCACATTGGAAACTGTCATGATTTTTACGTCAATCACATTCAATTTTATGAGTACCACAAGGACGGTATCCATATTAACGGTCCTACAAAATACGGCTATATCGGGAACTTGTCCGGAAAAGATTTGGGGGATGATTTGGTGGCGCTGAACGCATGGGATTGGTTCAACGCAGCCATTACCTTTGGAGATATTGAGCATGTGCTGGTAGAAAATGTTCAAAGCGATAACAATGAAATCCGCCTGCTGACCGGCAGAAAACTGTACGGAAATGACACAGCCGCTGACTGTGCCATCCGAAACTGTGTGTTTGAAAACATTACAGGCGTTTATACCTTCAAGCTATATTATCAGCCTAACTGCGCAAATGCAGTGGTCGGCTTTGATATGGACGCATCAGATTCCGTAGGGGAAATGAGCAATTTATATTTTTCCGATATTTCCTTCCCGATCATTCGTCAAACAGGCTTCAATCAAATTCCGATTCAGGGCTTGTTTGACATTCTTTCTAACGGAACAAACCTACATTTTGAGCAGATCAAGGTGCAGCAAAGCGCAGAAGATCTCAGGAAAATGGGCATTTCGCTGATCAGTGCAGGACCTATTTCCGCTACCTATCAGGTATCAGAGGATCCGGCCTCCTGGGGTGATTTCTTTCAGCCAAATGCCGTCTGCCATGTAGATGGCATCACCTGTAAGGATATCACCTTTGCCGGAAAACAGGAAATCGATCCTGCCCTCATTGCAAAGGAGGTTCACCAGACTGTGAACACAGACTATCCCCACTCCCTTCCTCAGGGCGGAACTGGATATGGAACAATAAAGAATATCGAGGTAAGAATATGAAACAGCATCGTTATGAAATAATGCTGGTGGGCTGTGCCGCCTTTTGGGGACTGGCCTTTCCAGTGATCAAGTATATCAATGGCCAGATCGATTCCCTGTCCTTTTTGGGATTCCGGTTTTTACTTGCCGATTTGATTTTACTTCTTTTTTATCACAGCAGTCTGAAAAACGTAACGAAGAATATGCTGTTGCCTTGTTTTGGACTGGGTCTGCTTTTTACAGCCCATTCCTTTTTGCAGATAGAAGGTCTGCGGTATACCAGTGCGGCAAATTCAAGCTTTATTACCTCCACAAACGTTATATTTGTTCCGTTTTTTATGTATCTGTTTTTTCGGCAGAAACCAACCAAAAATATTATCATCGGTCTGATTGCAGTCATCTGTGGATTTCTGCTGATTTCCGGAATTGTATCCCTGCAGCCTTTGGGCATCCATTTCACAACATTTAATTACGGAGATTTTCTGACCCTGCTTTGCGCCCTTTTAACCGCTCTGTATATGGTGATATTCAACCGGCTTGCGGCTCGCTATGATGAGATAGCGGTTAATCTTTTGCACATGTTGGGAGCAACCGCAGGCACATGGATTCTTTGGCTGTTTTATCCCGATAAGCTAATCGCTGTTCAGGATGCTGCCGCCCTCATCGGAATTCTTTACTGCGGCATTTTTGCCACAGGCCTTGCATTTTTACTTCTGGCAAAGGCGCAAGCAAAAACAGAGGCCTCCAAGGTTGCCATTTTATCCTCTCTGGAACCGGTATTCGCCACCATATTTGCAACCTTTATTCCGGATCGCCTCGGAAACGTAGATCCGCTTTCTTTGCCCACAGTGCTTGGAGGCGCCTTTATCCTATACGGCGTTATCAAAAGTTCTGTCAATAAAAATGCGGAAATCAGTCCGGCCTTACCCAGGAGGGAATAAGGTTTTGGCATTTTACCGAAAACAGATCAGCCGTGAGGATTTTATCACAAATCACTCACGGCTGATTTTTTGCTGTTTGCTCTCATATGTCCTCAAATAACGCTTCTAATCCAATCCAAATCCGGCTATTCCAGCCCCAGCAAAAAGATAAAGCCCAAAATACAAAGGGTCACAAGATCAACCTCGCTGTCGGTCACCAGCAGCAAAATGATGGCGATTAAAATAATATCGTCCACGCAAAACCGGTCAAAAAATTTTCTGGTTTCCGGATTGTATAAGGAAACCTTATGTCCCTCCTGTACCGCCGGCTGCTGAGGAACCTTGGGCTCCGGCTCCGATTCCGCTTGCTCTCCCCGGTCAGGCTCCGGCTCAATCATCTGCGGTACAATAACGCTCTCTCCTCCGGACGAAGGATGATCATAGGGCATTTGATAAAAATTTCTCTGCATACTGCATTCCCCCTTTTATTGCTGAAAAAAGCTTTCCCTTTTTCCATCTGCCGAAAACCGGCACTTCCCCGTTTTCCAGCCTAGCTGTTACTGCAATTCCTGAAACAGCCCGGACATTTTGGTCAAACCCAAAATTCTCACAGCTGTGTCCAGCTGAGCTGCGCGGGTATGATTCATATAAGGCCTCAGCGCCTTTAATAAAGAAACCCGTGGGTCAGAGCCGCTGTTCATTCTGTCATAAACCTGCTTAATTTTTTGCGTTGCCTCGGATAAATCAGACTCCTCCGGCGCTTGATAAACCGGAGGCTCCTCAGAGGCTCTCCCGCCGCCCAGCTCTTCCAAAACGCCTTTCAGCTTGTTCGCCATGTCCGGATCCCCCAGCAGCTGCTGAAGCTGCCCCATCAAATCAGAATTATTCATATCAAACTCCTCTCGCCTTTCTGGCTCACAAAATCAAAGGAACCAAGCGTTTTACCGTGAGCCGGATAAGACGCTCCGATTACCGGGTGCCCATTCTATGTAATCCCATACAAAATGCGCCCCGAAAGCACTGTTTCTGCACCGTTTACAGCATTTTGCTCAGCTTTTTTAAATAATTCGGATCCTTTCCCGCCTGCTCCAAAATAGTTTCCGCCCGGTTTAGATTTCTTGCTGCCGCCTGCGTGTCAATCTGTCCCAGCAAGGCCGCCAGACGGTCAGGATCGGCCTGCTTGATCTTGCGAACCAATTCCTGCCCCTGAGGATTGGAAAGCAGCTGCATCAATTGAGGCAAGGACTGGCGCAGCTTTCTCTGATCGGTATGCTCCATTAAATTTTTCATCAGTTCAGATAAATTATCAGACATTTTGTTCCCATCCTTATCTAATATTCTTGTCAGAACCTATTATATGCAGCCCGCCCTCAAAAGTGACTATGAGTTATCATAAACCAAGCAAGAAACCCGGCTTTTTATAAAATTTTTCTTTTCTTTTTTCCTTTTTTGTAGTACAATAAAAAGAGAACAAAAAGGAGATCTTGTGATGCAGACCCTACAGATTAATCAAAATGACGCAGGTCAGCGGCTGGATAAATTTTTGCAAAAGGCCTTTCCCGCCCTGCCCTCCTCTGCCATGTATAAATATATCCGAAAAAAACGGATTAA
>JAXEOR010000133.1:0-5941 GCA_034117945.1 Clostridia bacterium
TTACAATTTTGGATATGTGAATAATGTTCATTTGATGATGGATGCGGCGGATTGCATTGTAACCAAGCCGGGGGGGCTTACCTCGTCAGAGGCTCTGGCCAAGGGTCTGTTTATGGTGCTGGTGAATCCCATTCCGGGGCAGGAGGACAGAAACGGGGAATTTTTGGTGAATAACGGTGCTGCGGTTCGGGTTTCTAAAACGGTGCCTTTGGACGAGGCGGTTTATCAGGTGCTGTCCAACGAATGGCGCAGAACCAAGGGGGAGTCGCTGATCGGCTATTTGGGAAAGCCCAATGCGGCTGCTGATTTTGCCGAGTTTGTACTCGGCCTGCAGCAGTGATGAGGATGGCCCCCTGTGGGGCGGAGGTGATTGAGAAACTGCATCAGGCAGGATTTTTGGCCTATGCGGTGGGGGGCTGTGTTCGGGATCTTTTGCTGGGGAAGGAGCCCAAGGATTGGGATGTGGCAACCTCCGCTCTTCCGGAGCAGGTGGAGGCCTTGTTTCCCAAAACCATTGGAACAGGTCTGCGCCACGGAACGGTGACGGTGCTGATTGGGGGCGGAACGGTTGAGGTGACCACCTTCCGGCGGGAAGGTGGCTACAGCGACTGCCGGCGGCCGGATCAGGTGCTGTTTACCGACGATCCCGCATCTGACGCTGCCCGGCGGGATTTTACCGTGAATGCTCTGTATTGGGACGGGCAGGGGGAAGTGCTGGATTTTTTTGATGGACGGAAGGATCTTAAGGAAAAACGGCTGCGCACGGTGGGGGACGGAAGGGAGCGGTTTTCAGAGGACGCTTTGCGGATTCTCCGAGCGGCTCGGTTTTCCGCCCAGCTGGGCTTTTCCGTGACAGAGGAAACCCAGGCGGCCATGACCGATACAGCGGCACTGCTTTCTCATATCAGCCGGGAGCGGATTGGGGAAGAGATGGAAAAAATTCTTCTTTCCGATCCGGTGCAGGGCTTTTCTCTGCTGGAGCAAACAGGCTGCCTGGAACAGATTGATCAGCGGATTGCAGCGGGGGAGCGGGAATGGAGCATCTGCGCCTCTCTTCCCCCAAGCCCTCAGGAACGGTGGGGGGCGCTCCTTTGGCACAGCAGCCGGGTGCGGGAGATTTTGCGCGGACTGCGCCGCCCGGGGGATGTGATCTCCCGTGTTGTATGGCTGACAGAGCACAAGGACGATCCGCTGCAGGAGGACTATCCAATGAAGCGGCTGGCGGCAGACAGCAGCGTTCAGGCTTTGTATCAGTTATTACTGATTCGCCGCTACTATGGGGAGCAGGGGGCCATGGAGCGGTTTGAACGGATCCGGGAGCAAAAGGGGTTTGTAACGCTGCAAACTCTGGCGGTAACGGGAGGAATGCTGCTGGAACAAGGTATTTGCACCGGATCCGACATTGGAAAAGCTAGAAAATGGCTGCTGGATCAGGTTCTTTTAGGCCGTGTCCCCAACGATACCGGGAAATTGACCAAAAAATTGATGGAAAAGCGGTGAAAAACCGCTTTTTTATTTGAAAAAAACACTTGATTTTTTTGCGAAAATAAGTTAAAATAGAAAAAATGGCGTTTTGCGGTTTGCCAGAATGAATATCTATGTAAAAAATTCAATTTCTTGAATTTTTTTTGGCCAAAAATAAATATTTATTCAAAAAAATTAATAAAAATACATTTTTCTATTGAAAAATAAGACTGATTGTGGTATGATAAAGGGGAAGAAGGGGTATGGTAGATCCATCCGGAAGAAAGCAGAGCGCTTTTTTGATGGGTGAAATCATAGAGAAGGGTTACAGGAAGGAATAACTTGATGGGAGTGAACAGGTTGAAAGCATTTTTGATTTTAGAAAACGGGTATGTGTTTGAGGGGGAAAGCTTTGGCTCCACCCGGGAGGCTGTGTGCGAGATTGTGTTCAATACCTCTTTGGTGGGGTATTTGGAAATGCTGACCGATCCGTCTTATGCAGGGGAAGGACTGGTGCTGACCTATCCGCTGATCGGCAACTGCGGTGTGAACCGGGAGGATTGGGAGTCTGATCGGCTGTGGCCGGAGGCCTTGATTGTCAAGGAGCTGTCCCGGTGCCCCAGTAATTTCCGTTCCCAGGGGGATTTGGAAACTCTGTTACAGGAGTATGATATTCCCGGAATTGAGGGGATTGATACCAGAATGCTGACCAGGATGCTCCGGGAGCACGGCGTGATGAATGGGGTATTAACCTGCGATGAGGGCTTTGATTTAGAGGAATGCGTGCAAAAAGCAAAGGCCTATCGGGTTGGCCGGGTGGTGCAAAAGACAAGCTGTCAAGCTGTTTGGCACATTCCTGGAAAGGGTCCTCGGGTGGCGGTGCTTGACCTGGGACTCAAGAAAAACATGCTGCGCTGTCTGCAAAACAGAGGCTGCGATTTGACCGTTTATCCTTACAACACTCCTGCAAAAACCATTTTAGATTCCCATCCGGATGGTATTTTTCTGTCCAACGGCCCCGGCGACCCTAAGGAATGCGGCGGTGTGATTGACACGGTGGCGGCCTTGGCCGATTCCGGCATTCCCGTGTTTGCCATCTGCCTGGGGCATCAGCTCCTTGCTCTGGCTCAGGGCGGGGATACTCGGAAAATGAAATACGGACATCACGGTTCCAACCATCCTGTCAAGGATCTGGCTCATGACCGGGTTTATATTTCTTCCCAGAATCACGGCTACGAGGTGATTGGAGACAGCTTCCCGGAGGGAACTGCTCAGGTGACCTACAGCAATGTAAACGACGGCAGCTGCGAAGGAATTGCATATCCCGGAAAGCCGGTGTTCAGTGTGCAGTTTCATCCGGAAGCCTGCGGCGGTCCCATGGATACCGGATTTATTTTTGACGCATTTCTTACCATGATAAAGGAGGAATCCCACAATGCCTAAAAATCCTAATATTAAAAAGGTACTGGTGATCGGCTCCGGCCCCATCATCATCGGTCAGGCGGCGGAATTTGACTATGCAGGCACCCAGGCCTGCCGTGCTCTGAAGGAGGAGGGCATGGAGGTTGTGCTGATTAACTCCAATCCGGCCACCATTATGACGGATAAGGACATTGCCGACAGGGTATATATTGAGCCGCTGACCACTCAGGTGGTCAAACGGGTGATCCTTCAGGAGCAGCCGGACAGCATTTTGCCCACCTTGGGAGGGCAGACAGGGCTGAATCTGGCCATGGAGCTGGCAGAGGAAGGATTTTTGCAGCAGCACGGTGTTGCCATGCTGGGCACCTCGGCAAACAGCATTAAAATGGCGGAGGATCGCCAGGCCTTTAAGGACACTATGGAACGGATCAACGAGCCCTGTATTGCCAGCAAGGTGGTTGACAGCTATGAGGACGCTCTGGCCTTTTCCAAGGAAATCGGCTTTCCGGTGATTGTTCGCCCGGCCTATACCTTGGGGGGAACAGGCGGCGGTATTGCGCAAAGCGAGGAGGAGCTGGCTCAGATTGCTCCCAACGGTTTGCGGTTAAGCCGGGTGGGTCAGGTGCTGATTGAAAAATGCATTGCCGGCTGGAAGGAAATTGAGTTCGAGGTGATGCGGGACTCCAAGGGGAATTGCATTACTATATGCAGCATGGAAAATGTGGATCCGGTGGGAGTGCATACCGGGGACAGCATTGTTGTGGCGCCCTGTCAGACCCTGGAAAACAAGGAATATCAGATGCTGCGTTCCTCTGCGCTGAAAATCATTTCCGCCTTGGGGATCGAGGGGGGCTGCAACGTTCAGTTTGCTCTGCACCCGGACAGCTTTGAATATGCGGTCATCGAGGTGAATCCCAGGGTGAGCCGCTCCTCCGCTTTAGCCTCCAAGGCAACAGGATATCCCATTGCCAAGGTGGCGGCGAAAATTGCGCTGGGATACGGGTTGGATGAAATCAAAAATGCGGTGACCAAAAAGACCTACGCTTCCTTTGAACCGGTGATTGATTATGTGGTTGTGAAAATTCCCAAATGGCCTTTTGATAAATTCGTCCATGCGGAACGGACGCTGGGAACCCAGATGAAGGCCACGGGAGAGGTGATGGCCATCAGTCCCTCCTTCGGGGATGCCATGATGAAGGCCATCCGGTCGCTGGAACAGCATTTGGACAGCCTGTATCTGCCCAAAATTGCAGACGCTTCTGCGGAGCAGCTGCGGGAGGCCTTGCAGGTGGTGGATGACGAACGGGTATTTGTGATTGCGGAGGCTTTGAGAAAAGGGATTTCCATGGAGGAAATTCATGAGATTACCAAAATTGATGTGTGGTTTTTGGATCAGTTCCGGTCTTTGATTCTGATGGAGGATCTGCTGAAAACAAAGCTTTTGACCCCTCAGCTGCTGCGCAAGGCAAAGCAAATGGGCTATACAGACAAGGTCATCGGAGAATATACCGGCCTGCTGCCGGGGGAAGTGCGGCAAAAACGGCTGGATTGGGGAATTTTGCCCACCTATAAGCTGGTGGATACCTGCGCTGCCGAGTTTGAGGCGGAAACACCCTATTATTATTCCACCTATGATACCGAAAACGAGTCTGTTCCTTCCGGCAAAAAGAAGGTTTTGGTGCTGGGGTCAGGTCCCATTCGGATCGGGCAGGGAATTGAGTTTGACTACTGCTCTGTGCACAGTGTTTGGGCCTTGAGCCGCTGCGGCTACGAGACAATTATTGTGAATAACAATCCGGAGACGGTCAGCACCGATTTTGATATTGCGGATAAGCTGTATTTTGAGCCGCTGACGGCGGAGGATGTTGAAAATATTGTGGATCTGGAACAGCCGGAGGGAGCCATTGTTCAGTTC
Source organism: Clostridia bacterium (assembly GCA_034117945.1). GTDB lineage: Bacteria > Bacillota > Clostridia > HGM11514 > HGM11514 > SIG438. Next base: position 4,802 of record JAXEOR010000133.1, read on the forward strand.
GGCGGGCAGACAGCCATTAAGTTGACGCAGGCTCTGGAGGATATGGGCGTGAAAATTCTGGGAACCGACGCCCGGGATGTGAATAACGCAGAGGATCGGGAGGAATTTGACCGGATTTTAGAGGAATGCCGTATCCCTCGTCCCAAGGGAAAAACGGTGTATACCTGCCAGGAGGCCATTGATGCTGCCAATGAGCTGGGCTATCCGGTACTGGTGCGGCCTTCCTATGTACTGGGCGGGCAGGGGATGGAAATCGCTTTATCCGATCAGGAAATCACCAATTATATGACCATTATCAACCGGGTGGAGCAGGAGCATCCTATTTTGGTGGACAAATATGTCCGGGGAATCGAGGCGGAGGTGGATGCCATCTGCGACGGAGAAAACGTGCTGATTCCCGGAATTATGCAGCATTTGGAGCGGTCGGGGGTTCATTCCGGAGACAGTATTTCGGTTTATCCGCCCCAGTCCCTGTCTCAGCAGGCGAAGGATACGATTGTGGAGTATTCCTGCCGCCTTGCCCGGGCGCTGCATGTGATCGGCATGATCAACATTCAGTTTATTGTGTCGGGGGATACGGTGTATGTCATTGAGGTAAATCCCCGTTCCAGCCGGACGGTACCCTATATCAGCAAGGTAACCAATGTGCCCATGATCGACGTTGCTACCAAGGCACTGCTGGGCTATAAGCTGCCGGAGCTGGGATACACGCAGGTGCTGCATCCGGAAAGCGAGTATGTGGCGGTGAAAATGCCGGTGTTCTCTTTTGAAAAGCTGCACGATGTGGATATCAGCCTGGGGCCTGAAATGAAATCCACGGGAGAGGTGCTGGGGATTTCAAAATCCTTCCCCCATGCTTTGCTCAAGGCCTTTATTGCATCCGGGAATAAGGTGAAGCCCAAGGGAAAAATGATCGCCACCATCCGGGATGAGGATAAGGAAGAGGCGCTGCCGATTTTACGGGAATTCGGCCGGCGGCATTATGAAATTTACGCCACCACAGGAACCTGCAAATTTTTAAATGAGCATGGTGTGAAGGCGGAGCTTGTGAACACAATTTCTGGAGATTCTCCTAACATTGCCGATTTGCTTCGATCAGGCGAGGTGAATCTGGTCATCAACACCCCCTCTAAGGGCAGC
>JAXEOR010000134.1:0-5936 GCA_034117945.1 Clostridia bacterium
CAGGTATCTGCAAGTTTCTCTGTATCATCTTCCGTGTAAATGCGGTTTCCCGTTTCCTCTTGCAAATATTTTGATAATCCACCGGAAAGCAGAGTATTGGGAATACACATTACAATCGTTTTCAACAAAAGTCACCTCCTGGCATTCACGTTTTTTACAATAAAAAGTATACCGAAAAATGAGGCATTGCACATCACACAAATGGGTGATATTCAAAAAAATACCGCATCGCCGGAAAAAGCAATACGGTATTTTTATTAAAAACCCGGTAGGATCAATTTTTTATCCACCACATCTACCGCCAGCTGTAAGGTGCTTTTGTATCCGCTTTTTGACAGCAGGCTTTTGATATGGGACTTTAATGTGTTTTCTGAAATCCCTAAATCCTCCGAGATCTCCTTATAGCTGCTGCCCCCCACCAGTTCCCGCAGCACCTCCAGTTCACGAGGGGTAAATTCAACACTTTTTGCAAGACCGATATGCAGCATAGGCGTATGCTCCGGATAAACGGATTCTCCCGCCATGGTGCGCTGGATCACATCGGTCAATTTTTCATGTCCAACATCCTTATACCAAAAGCTTTCACAGCCTGCCTGTTTTGCTTTTTCGATAAAGCTGTGCTCCGGCATTGAGGTTACAATAATGATTTTGATAGGCGGATACAGCTTTTTGATTTTAGCTGCCGCCACAAGACCGCTTTCTCCATGAGCCGTACATACATCCATCAAAATCAAATCAATTTTCCCCCGTGCACAGTAAAGCTCTGCCATAGAGGCATTTTCAATCGAATGAACAAGGGAATAACCTTCCAACTCTGCAATATATTCCTCCAGAATCTGCCGCCCGGTACGCTGATCGTCCACAATTAACACGCGAACCATCCATTATTCCTCCTCTCCCTGTTTGGGAAGCCTGATGTGCAGGCAAACGCCCTTATCGCATACAATTTTAAGCTGTCCGCCTGCTTTTTCTATTTTTTCACGCAGTCCGCCCAGGCCGCCGCCCTCTGTTACAGACTGCACCTTTTTCATGCCGTTATCACAAATCACTGTAACATAGGCATCCTCTGTTTTGGTTGTTGTAACCGTAACCCGATCCGCCCCGGCATGACGCACCGCATTGGTAACCGCCTCCCGCACCGCCGTTAAGAGTAAATATTTTGTATCACGGTCTGTGGGAAAAACATCTGTAAACACAAGCTTACATCCCATCGCCGCTGCGGCTTCCTTCAGCTGATTCAATGTATCATCTTCATCCTCCTGCAGCTCTGAAAGGTTCAGACGCATTTTCCGAATCACATTTCTCCAAAGTGCCGTCACCTCTTCCATTTCCTCCGGTGGACGATTTTGAACCAAAGCACGGCGGGTTGTTAATACGCATTGTCCGAACTGTCCATGAATCCGAATTTTGGAGGCAAGAACTTCCTCCTCGTGCTTAAGCTGTACAATATTTGCAAGCAGTTCCTTCAGCCGTTCCTTTTGTTGATCGAGAGCTGCATTATTTTCCCTCAGTGCCCGGCTGAGCTGATGCTGCTTCGTCACGTCTGACGCTGTCATCTGAATATATGACCGACCGCCAATCTCCAGAATTTTTCTTGAAAAACGCCAAATCTTCCCGTCCGAACAGGAAAACACAGGATGTCCCCCGTCCTCATTGGGCTGACCTATGTCACATTCTGAATCCGCCGACAAACTATGCCAGAATTCCTCGCAGTTTTGCAAAGGCTTTCCCGTTAATTCCAACGAAAATGCATACATACGGCGGTTTACCAAAACCGGAAGTCCGTCCGGCTCAAAAAAGCTCAGCCCTCCCGGCAGGTCGTCAATCGCTTCCCGGATGGTGCCGGAGGTAATTGTTTTGCGGTAAAGCTGCACTTCCTTCCAAAGGATTCTCCCGCAAACCAGGGCAGTAACAACCAGAAACAAAGTATAAAATCCAATTGGAATAGAGCCGGCCGCAAAAAGAAGTCCTTCCGGGGGGCGATTCATTATCACAAAAAGATGCACCGTCATGAGCATATACAAAAGCATCACCAGGATGACTGCTGCAATCATAGATACAGGCTCAGGCCGCTGAAGGCGTTTGCAGCGAACAAAACACAGCAACGTGGCAATGATTGCGGATACGGCATATCCTGCAATCAAAAACGATTGGGCAGCGGCAGAGCTATGCATCAGTTGGATCATTGTTTCCCGCCTCCTTCCGGCAGACAAAGGGAGATATGCGCGCTATTCTCCTGCAATTCACAGGTAAAACAGCCACCCAGCCTGCTTTGTGTTGCTTGCAGCCATTGATCATCAATTAATTTATCGATTTCTTTATCACATTCCACCGAAACACTGAGGCGCAGCATAGCACCCCGTCTGGAAACCACCGCCAGAAGCGTATGCAGGGAAGGCAGCGTACTTTCGATGACCGCTTCAAACAAATCGTAAAACATCGCCCCATAGTCCGGATCCAGCGTTTTGATTCCCGTTACCGCAGCTGTGCAATGCACACCGCAAACCTTTAGGTTTTCAATAGATTCCTCCAAACAGCGCAGCAATTCCTCCCCAGGAATTTCCTTTTGTGATTCCTTGAGCAAAATGAGATTACTGCGCCGTTTGATATAGGCACCGATCACATTGATTTCCGATAAAATGCACCTGCTTTGCGCTGCGTCAGAACATTCCAGCTGCTTTAATAGCTGTTCTATTTTTTCAAGCTGTCCGGCCGTTTGCGCAGTAATGGCACGATAAATTTTTGTTTGCTCCTGCACCTTCAGCGCCTTGGATTTTTGCTTCAACTCCGCATGTAACAGCTGCGTTCTGTCCTTCAGTTCTCGTTCCGTTTCCTGCAGCGCCTCAAGCCCCCGGTTCACCGCCGACAAATCTTCCTGCCAAATCACATATCCGCAGCGAAGCGCTTTCATGTGAAGCTCTGTATCTCCGTTGGACTCAAATACCGTTTCTGTTTTTAACCGTTCAAATGTTTCTTCGGATATTTTAGCGGCTGTTTTAGACCAATACCGCTTACTGCCGTCTGTATCAACAATCTGGGCACCCACAGAGGACTCCTGAAAAAATGTTTTGTATTTTTTATTTGAGGGAATCAGTCCGGTAGAAATAAAGCTTTCCCAAATGGCAGCCGTCAGTGCACAGTACATCACCGTCATTTCAATAAATCCAAATCCCGTTTTGGAACTGTCAATCCAATATAGAACACAATATAGCACCCCCACCCCCACAAAGGAAAGCGGCAGCCAGACACGTCTTTTTATGTAGAGAAGTCTGCACTTATACCAAAGCACACCGATGGTTGCCAGAAATATTCCCAGCATCCATACCACCACAGCATAATAAATAAAACTACGGGTATAATCGGCATCATATCCATTCGGAAAAGCAAACGCCAATTCATGCAGATCGTTTGTCAAAACTCCCGTAATCAAAAAAAGGGCAGGAACAAGAAGAACAAAGTAACCTTTTGGAATCCGCCAATCTTCCGGCTTTCCTATATATGCCGCCACAAACAAACCGAAAAGCGGTATCAGAATCATAGGAATATAATACTGATACCAAAACCAACGTCCCCATGGCTCGAGATTTTGGAAAAACTGATTTTTGCAGGTACGAACAAAGATCCAAAACAGCATACAGCCCACAATAAACAGCAGATAATTTTGAATAGGACGATGCATAATACGTTTCCCAAGAGATATGCCCCACGCCATAATCATACAAATATACAAGAAAAAAACCGTAACATCTCTTGCAACAGTCATAACAGGAGCATCACTCGAACATAAGATACCCGAATAAGAAGCAAAGAGGAGCAGACAAATGACGAGTGCCGAAACACCCAGTGTTTTTAACCGTTCCATCCGCCTACCCTCCACATTTTTAAAAAATTCTCTCATGTTGGCATATTCGACCTTTTTCTGCTGATCACCTCGCTTATTATATCATATTTATTTGTCCTCGTCAATTTTTAACTTGATAAAAAACAAATTGTCTTGTAGCTTTACGTTTCCCTTTTATTTTTCTGGTACTTGCCTAAAAGGGCACTATCTGGTATAATAGAAAGAGAGAAAGGAGCCTGATCCCATGCAGATATTGATTGACGCTGACGCCTGCCCCGTAACGTCTATTGCAGTGAAGCTGGCAGAAAAATATCACATCAAATGCATTGTTTTTTGCGATACCTCCCATCAGATCGCTGAAAGCACAGCAGAAACAGTGGTTGTATCAAAGGGGGCTGACAGCGTTGATTTTGCGTTGGTCAACAGAGCACAAAAGGGAGACATTGTGGTTACCCAGGATTACGGTCTTGCTGCCATGTGCCTGAGCAAGCAGGCCAGCCCCATTCGTCAGGACGGATTGCTTTATACGTCAGACAACATAGAGGGGCTCCTCCACAGCCGCTATACCGCAGGAAAAATCAGAAGAAGCGGAGGCCGCATGAAGGGACCCAAAAAAAGAACGGCACAAGAGGACGCAAAATTTGCCCAAAGCCTGGAAAAACTAATCCTTTTTCTGAAAAACAATTGACATAATTCCGGTTGTATTATATAATAAGTAAATAAGGAAAACGAAAGAGGTGAAAAAGCTTTGAAGCAATATCAGTTGGAAACAAAGTGTGTCCAATCCGGATACGAACCCCAAAACGGAGAACCAAGAGTTGTGCCGATTTGCCAAAGTACCACATTCAAATATGAATCCTCCGATGCCATGGGAGATTTATTTGATTTGAAAGCAGACGGCTTTTTTTATACTCGTTTGGCAAATCCCACCACTGACGCAGTAGAGCGCAAAATTGCCGATCTGGAAGGTGGCGTGGGCGCAATGCTGACCTCCTCCGGACAGTCTGCGGTATTCAGCGCACTGTTTAATATTTGCAAGTCGGGCGATCACATCATCAGCATCAGCACCTTGTACGGAGGTACCTTTAATTTGCTGAACAAAACCCTCCGGGAAATGGGCATCGAAGTAACCTTTGTGGATCCGGATGCGTCGGAACAGGAAATTGAAGCCCTGTTTCGTTCCAATACAAAAGCTGTATTCGGAGAAACCCTGACCAATCCTTCTCTGGTTGTGATGGATATTGAAAAATTTGCCCACCTGGCTCACGCACATCATGTGCCCTTGATTGTGGACAATACCTTCCCTACCCCCATTCATTTAAGACCCATTGAATTCGGGGCGGACATTGTGGTTCATTCTACCACAAAATATATGGACGGACATGCAGTGGCTGTGGGCGGCGTTGTGGTTGACAGCGGTAATTTTGACTGGTCAGCCGGAGACTATCCTCAGCTGACTCAGCCGGATGAATCCTATCACGGCATTGTTTACACCCAGCATTTCGGAAAAATGGCGTACATCGCCAAGGCAAAAACCCATTTGATGCGTGACCTTGGCTTTACCCCCAGTCCCAACAATGCCTTTTTGCTGAATCTGGGGCTGGAAACACTGCATTTAAGAATGAAGCAGCATGCCCAAAATGCGCAGAAAATAGCGGAATTTTTAGAGCAGCATCCAAAGGTAAGCTGGGTAAATTATCCCGGTCTTCCCTCCAATCAATATTATCAATTGGCGCAAAAGTATATGCCCAACGGCACCTGCGGCGTGATTTCCTTTGGGGTTGCGGGAGGCCGTAAGGCGGCTGTGACCTTTATGGAAGCACTGAAAATTGCCGCTATTGTGACCCATGTGGCAGACGCACGCACTTGTGTGCTCCATCCCGCCAGCTCAACCCACCGTCAAATGAATGACGATGAGCTGAAGGCGGCGGGCGTCAGCCCGGATCTGATCCGTATGTCTGTCGGAATTGAAAGCGCAGAGGATCTGATTGCTGATATTTCTGCAGCTTTAGATACAATTTAAAAATAAAAAGGAATGGTGAAACCAATGAATCAGAACAAAAAGGAATTTGTGCAAAATCTCGTTTCAAAAATG
>JAXEOR010000135.1:0-4022 GCA_034117945.1 Clostridia bacterium
GCCAGCTTTTGTTCCACCTCTTCTTTGGTCAGGGATTTGCAGTGACCGTCATATTTGGGGGTTTGCTTGGCCGCTTTTTGGGCCTGTCTGACCTGCTCCAAACGATCCTCGTCACAGAAGCAGTAATAGGCGCCTCCCAGCTCTACCAGCTTTTTGGCGTATTCCAAATAAATGCCCCGGCGCTGACTTTGCACATAGGGGCCGTAATCACCGCCGATGTCCGGGCCCTCGTCATGAATCAGCCCTGCGCTTTTCAGACTTTTAAAAATAACGTCCACCGCGCCCTCCACATAACGCTCCTGATCGGTATCCTCAATTCTTAAAATAAAATCACCCTGATCATGCTTGGCCAGCAGATAAGCGTATAATGCGGTACGAAGATTGCCGATATGCATATAGCCTGTGGGGCTGGGAGCAAAGCGGGTTCTGATTTTTGCCATAATGATTGACTCCTTTTCTCAAAAAATTTCCTCTCTTTATATCATATATTTTAAATTAGCTATTGTCAAGGGGATTTTTCTGTGATATACTAAAAAATAAGAAAAAAACAACAAAAGCATGAGGTGATTGAGTTGGAATACATCTTTTCAAATAAAGTAAATGATGTGAAGGGCTCTACCATTCGGGAAATGTTTAAGCTGATGGGAGATCCGGAGATTATCTCCTTTGCGGGAGGTGCGCCGGCCCCTGAGCTGTTTCCTAAGGAGGAGCTGGCAGAAATTACGGCGAGAATTTTAAAGGATCAGGGGCAGATCGCCTTGCAGTACGGCGTGACCCAAGGGTATGGGCCTTTGATCGACTTTGTTCGTTCCCGGGAGAAGGCGGCGGGAAATATCCATGCCGGAGAGGGGATCATGATTACCGCCGGCGGCCAGCAGGGGATTGACCAGGTGGCAAAAATTATGCTCAACGAAGGGGATACGGTGATTTGCGAGGATCCCAGCTTTATCGGTGCCTTAAACAGCTTTCGTACCTATGGCGCACGGCTGCGGGGAATTCCCTGCGAGCAGGACGGAATGAATATGGAGGCTTTGGAGGAGGCACTTTCACAGGACAATAGGGTGAAGCTGATTTACACCATTCCAACCTTCCAGAATCCCTCCGGGATCACTATGAGTCTGGAAAAAAGAATGCGGCTGCTGGAGCTGGCCAAGCGGTACGGTGTGATGGTGATGGAAGACAATCCTTACGGCAATCTGCGGTTTGATGGAGAGCCTGTGGCTACCATTAAATCTTTGGATGACGGTAATACGGTGGTATATGTGAGCACCTTTTCCAAAACCCTGTCTCCCGGCCTGCGGGTGGGCTACTGCATCGGGAGCGAGGCCTTGATGGACAAGCTGGATGTGTGCAAGCAGGTGAACGATGTACATACCGGCGTGCTCAATCAGATGATGGTGGCGGAGTTCTTTAAAGAGCATGATTTTGACCGGCATGTGAAGGGGATGGCGGAGGTCTATCGGCACAGATGCCACAAAATGCTGGATGCTCTTGCCCGGGAGCTGCCGGATTATTGCAGCTGGACAAAGCCTCAGGGAGGCTTGTTTATCTGGGGAACCATTCATAAGGATGTGGATACCATGCCCCTGTCCCGCAAGGCCATTGAGCAAAAGGTGGCCTTTGTACCGGGCTGTACCTTTATGGCGGATATGGAACAACCCTGTTCCTCCTTCCGGCTGAATTATTCCACCATGAACGATGAAAAAATAGAACAGGGCATTAAAATTTTGGGAAATGTGATAAAACAAGCGTAAGAGAGGATTGTAAACCATGGAGAAAAAAACAATATTCAGCGCAATGCAGCCATCCGGTGTGGTAACCTTAGGGAATTTTCTGGGAGCCATTCAGAACTGGTCTGCCCTGCAGGAGGAATATCACTGTTTATATGCGATTGCAGATTTGCATGCCTTAACGGTTCGTCAGCAGCCCGAGGAATTCCGCGATCGCTGCATCAAGCTGATGGCTCAGTTTTTGGCCTGCGGGCTGGACGCTGAAAAGAATACCATCTTTTTTCAGTCCCATGTGAGCGCTCATGCGGAGCTGGGATGGATTTTAAATTGCTATACCTATATGGGCGAAATGAACCGGATGACCCAGTTTAAGGAAAAATCAGCCCGCCACGCGGATAATATCAACGTAGGGCTGTTTGATTACCCGGTGCTGATGGCGGCAGATATTTTGCTGTATCGGGCAGATTTGGTTCCGGTAGGGGCAGATCAGAAGCAGCATTTGGAGATCTGCCGGGACATTGCCATGCGGTTTAACAAAATTTACGGTGAGGTATTTACCGTTCCGGAGGCTTACATCGGCAAAACCTCTGCCAGAATTATGAGCCTGCAGGATCCCGGTAAGAAAATGTCTAAGTCAGACGAGAATCCCAACGGCTTTGTGTCTGTGATTGACGAGCCGGACAAGATTATGAAAAAATTTAAAAAAGCGGTAACCGATTCGGAAAATCAGGTGTTATACCGGGAGGATAAGGAAGGCATCTGCAATCTGCTGAATATTTACTGTGGAGTGACGGGGGCGTCTGTTGATCAGGCGGTTTCCCAGTTTGAGAACGCAGGATACGGCGCCTTTAAAACGGCGGTGGGAGAAGCAGTGGTGGAAAAGCTGCGTCCCATCCGGGAGGCCTATCTGCGGCTGATGGATGATCCGGGCTATCTGGAGCAGATTTACAGTCGGGGAGCGGCTGCGGCGGAGGAGCAGGCACAGGCCACCCTGCAGGATGTGTACCGGGCCGTGGGATTGGTGAAAAAGGCTTAAGTCGGAGGAATATCATGGAATTTAGCTTGCAGTCTACCGAAGTGATTTATATTATTTTTTCGTTCCTGGTGGCGGCGATCATTGCCTTTGCCACCACACCCATTGCCAAGCTGATTGCCCGGCGGGTGGGAGCGGTGGATTATCCTTCTGCCCGGCGGGTGAACAAGGTTCCGATCCCCCGTATGGGCGGCATGGCGATTTTTTACGGCTTTATGGTATCCGTGCTTTGCTTTGTGGATATCGGAAGCCCGGAATTGCGTGGCATTTTATTAGGGGCTGTGATCATTGCAGTGTTGGGAGCGCTGGATGATGTGTACCAGCTGCCGGCATGGCTGAAATTTTTGGTTCAGCTGGGGGCGGCTGTGCTGGTGGTGTGCCACGGAGTAGACGTTTCGGTGATTACCAACCCCTTCCGGGAAGGGTCTTACATTCATTTAGGGCTTTGGGGCTATCCTTTGACCGTTCTTTGGATTGTCGGGGTAACCAATGCGGTGAATCTGATGGACGGGCTGGACGGATTGGCGGTCGGCATTTCTGCCATTGCCTGCTTTGCCTTGTTTATCATTGCCATTTTTACCGGAATGGGCAATATTGCCGTTCTGATTGCGGCGGTCATTGGGGGATGCTTGGGCTTTTTGCCCTATAATTCCCATCCGGCCAGCATTTTTATGGGAGATACCGGCTCAAATTTTCTTGGTTTTATTATGGCCACCATTTCCATACAGGGGCTGTTTAAAAGCTATGCAGTGGTTTCCTTGCTGATCCCCCTGATGATTTTGGGACTTCCTATTTTTGATACCTCCTTTACCATTATGCGGCGGATGAAAAACAAAAAATCCATTTTTCAGCCGGATCGGGGGCATTTGCATCACAGACTGATGGACAGCGGCTTTTCTCATCAGCAGACGGTGTATATTTTATATGTGATCAGTGCGCTGGCGGCTCTCAGCGCGGTGGTGCTGCTGCTGTTCGGCTCTGCCCGGGCAATGATTTTAATTATCGCCATTGTGATTTTTGCTTTGGCAACCCTGGCCTTTACGGGAGTGCAGCTGTTTTCCGCTCATAAGAAGGAGTCGCCTATGATACAGGATGCGGTTTTCGGTGAAACGGAGAAGCAGGAGGAAGCTAAGAAAGCACTGGAGGAGGAAGCCAAAGAGGTTTTGAAAGAGAAGGAACAAGCGCAAAATGAGGAGGAAGAACAGCATGATTAAGGTAATGACCGTGTTCGGAACAAGACCGGAGGCAATCAAAATGTG
>JAXEOR010000136.1:0-21715 GCA_034117945.1 Clostridia bacterium
GGTCTGCAGCGGGTCACCTCGGTAACAGATCTGATTACGGCCGGGGCGGATGCTAAGGGGATTTTACAGGCCGTATTGCAGGGTGAAGCTTTGGAGGAAATGGAGCAGATCACCCCTTGCTACCGCTGCAACTGTTCCATGGAGAAGATGGAGCGGGGACTGATTAGTTTGGGACGCAAGGAATTGGAGTCTCTTGCCCAAAAGCCGGAGGAGGCGGAATTGGTGTGCCATTTTTGCAATCATAAGTATTACGTTTCCCAAAGACGGCTGCTGGAATTGGCCAAAAAGGCCAAGCCGGGAACCTGAAAAGCGAAATAAGAAATAATAAGAAGAAGGGACTGCTGCCTGCACTGTCGGTATAGTGAGGTGCAGCCCCTTTTTTATGAAAGTGTTTATTGAAAATCCACCGAAAAAATATGAAATTTTTCAGCGCCCCAGGTGGAAAGGGGCGTAATCTCCGTCTTGATGGCATCGGCATCCAGGGGAATCCTAACCATGCGCTGGTAATTGTTTTCCACTGTAAATTCTGTTTTTGTTCCCTGGGGATGAAACAGGATAACGCGAAAGCTTTTGACCAGCGTTTTTGGGGTTTTGTACTTGTCTCCCCAGTCAAGAGGGTGATATGCGGGCATATTTTTTTCCGCTCTGTTCAGATCACTGTCAAAGATCAGCCGAAGCTGGGAAAGCTGCTGCGGCTGAGGCCATGTAAACACAATGGATTCGCCGGGGGACAGCATTGCGCCGTTGTCCTCGTTTTCCAGGGGGCGGTCATATCCGTTTGTCACCACCGGATGGGTGCAGCGAGCCTGCTTGGTGGCAGGGGAGATGCTCCGATGCAAAAAGGGCAGATAGCAGTCATCCTCCATCAGGGTTTGCTGTAGCAGGGAAAGATTTAGGGTGCGGGGGGTTGTGTTTGTTTTGACGCATTGCGCCACAGCCGTTCCCACCGCCTGGCCGACCACGGCGCAGGTTGCCATCACACGGGAGGAGCTCATGGCAACATGGGTGGCACTGATATTTCGCCCTGCAAACAGGAGATTATCCATGTTTTTGGAGTACAGTGCCCGGAAGGGAATGCCCCAGGGAGAGGGGGCTTGGTTATATACGGTAGGATGAGTGTCACGATAATAAAATCCGCCGGGAAAATGATTGTCCATCGTCCAGCCACCGTAGGCCACAATGTCCGGAAAATGCTTTCCCGCCTGCTCCACATCTCTCTGGGTGATAATCACGTCACCTTCATATCTTCTGCTTTCCCGCTTGCCTGGCAAAAAGCCGACCCAGTCCAGCTGCCAGCATTCCATGCCGTGATCCTGCTGATTTTTCAGGTGATCTGCAACCCCAAAGGCGATTTTTAAAAGCTCGTCCTTGATGGCTTCGGTATCGTGAATGGAATCCTGTTCTCCTCCCAGCTCAATCCACCAAAAATTATCTCCGATTCCGTGCACTGTTTTGGGAAGATCCTCATCTGTGGGGAAGGTGTAAGACCAGGCGGGGGGAATATAGGGGCTAGGATGAGTGGTTTCCCGGAATTGGAGCAGACAGCTCATTCCCATGGTTCGTGTGTCCGCCTGCTCTAAGGCAATAGATTCTCCGAATTCCTCTCTTGCCTCCCGGCCGATCCGATATGCTGCGCCGGTTAAGGGAGCCAGGATAGAGTCTCCCGAGCAGTCGGCAAAATAAGCCGCGTAAACGGTGTGATAGGTTTCGGAGGTCATCTGCCAGCCTGTGACGGAGAGAATCCGGTTTTGTTTTGTTTCTGCTCTTTGGCAGGTGCAGTTGAGAAAAAGCAGCAGATTGGGCTCCTGACGGGCTTTTTCATATAATACGCTGTCCCAGATGGAAAAGTTTGCCTCTGGGTTCCGGTAGCAGTTTTCCAGGATCATTTCCTCCAGAATACCCGTTTCCCGGTTGTTACTTCCATGAGCGCCGCAAATATGCATACGGATTTCTGAGGAGGCGTTTCCTCCCAGAACAGGACGATCCTGTATCAGGGCTGTCCGAATTCCTTTTCTGGCTGCGGCAATTGCAGCAATTGTTCCCGCCATTCCGCCTCCCACCACGCAAAAATCCACATGATGCGTCAAATGCTTCATCACAAATTCCTCCCTGTTCGGTTTGCTCCTATTATATCATAACTGAAAGGAATGTGCCTTTTTTTCTGTGCATAAAAATCTTTAATTTTATGCACGAAAGCTTGATCCTTGATAAAAAAGAGGATTTTTCTTGTGTTTTGTCGAATAAAATACAAATAAATGAATTTGTGGTTTTTTGTGATTTTTACAGAGAAAGACGGATGAGGACTTTTAGATAGAAAGGCTATGATTTGAATGAAGAAAATGGGATTGCTTGCGGCGGTGCTTGGAGGTGTGCTGGCCGTATCGCCTGCTTTTGCGGCAGACGGAGTAATCAATATAGAACGGGAAACCATTGCCGAATTTTTCAATCAGGCAACCAGAGGGTTTACAGATACCCAGGGGCACTGGGCGGAACAGGAGATTTATAAGGCGGTTGATCTGAACTATGTTTCGGGTACCTCGGAAACGGAGTTTTCCCCGGATATTCCCATGACCCGGGCAATGCTTGTCACCCTGCTTTACCGGATGGCCGGTCAGCCTGAGGTTTCGGGGGAGAGCGCATATACCGATGTTCCCAAGGGCAGCTGGTATGAAAAAGCGGTTTTGTGGACGGTGGAGAAAGGAATTTCTTATGGTCAGACCGGCACTGTTTTCGGCGTAACAGGGAGCGCTTCACGGGAGCAGATTGTGACCATGCTGTACCGGTATGCCCGGGTGATGGGGTATGATGTGAGCCAGTATGGCAATACCACTGTTTTTTCAGACAACGGGGAGATTGCCCCTGTCTCAAAAGCGGCGGTTTCCTGGGCGGTGGCGCAAAAACTGATCAGTGGAAAGGAAAACGGCCGTCTGGATCCGAAGGGAGACGCAACGAGGGCGGAGGTTGTGGCCATTGTGATGCGCTTTTTAGCGCTGAATGAATAGGAGAGAGCATATGGAAGAGTGTGAGCACTGCGTGTATGGAGAATATGACGAGGAGTATTGCGAATTTATGTGCCGTATGGTTTTGGACGAGGATGAGCTGGTGCGGCTTGCCGGGAAAAGGCACTGCCCTTATTTCAGAGAAGGGGACGAATATCAGATTGTGAAAAAACAAAATTAAGCGGTCGGCTTGACCGCAGTGCAGCAGAGGAAGAAAGCAGAATTTCATTTGTCATTCTCTTGTAACCGGACTGTAAAATGACGAAAAGCCGATTGAATAAAACGGCTTTTTTGTTTTATTTATCAATTTCTTCTTTTTATCGCAAAAAATCGCCTTGTTTTCCTTGACAGGGGCGGTTTTTGTTGATATAATGAGTAGTGGTACCTTGGTACCGCTAGATCTTTTGATATCTTAGTTGATATTATTAAATAGTAGGAGGAATGTTTTCATGGCTAGAAAGATGAAAACGATGGACGGAAATAACGCTGCCGCCTGGGCATCCTATGCCTTTACCGATGTGGCCGCTATTTACCCCATCACCCCGTCTTCTGTTATGGCTGAAGTAACAGATGAATGGGCGGTTGACAAAAAGAATAACATTTTCGGACAGCCTGTAAAGGTTGTGGAAATGCAGTCCGAGGCCGGCGCAGCCGGTGCGGTGCACGGCTCCTTGGCAGCCGGCGCTTTGACAACGACCTATACGGCGTCTCAAGGTCTGCTGCTGATGATCCCCAATATGTACAAAATGGCCGGCGAGCTGCTGCCTTCTGTCATTCACGTCAGCGCCCGCTGCGTTGCAAGCCACGCCCTGAATATTTTCGGCGACCATTCCGACGTGATGGCCTGCCGCCAGACCGGATATGCAATGCTGTGCTCCAACAGCACTCAGGAGGTTATGGATCTGGGCGCTATCGCTCACCTGTCTGCCATCAAGGGCAGAGTTCCCTTCCTGCATTTCTTTGACGGGTTCAGAACCTCTCATGAAATTGATAAAATTGAGGTTTGGGATTATGAAGATCTGAAGGATATGATCGATATGGATGCGGTCAAGGAATTCAGAAACAACGCTTTGAATCCGGAGCACCCTGTTCTGCGGGGAAGTGCTCAGAACCCTGATATCTTCTTCCAGAACAGAGAAGCCTGCAATACCTATTACAACAACATTCCCAGCGTTGTGGAAGACTATATGAACCAGGTAAATGCAAAAATCGGCACCGATTATAAGCTGGTGAATTATTACGGTGCGCCGGATGCGGAAAAGGTGATCGTTGCCATGGGTTCCGTCTGTGAAACCATTGAGGAAACGGTTGATTATCTGATGGCAAAGGGTGAAAAGGTTGGTCTGCTTAAGGTTCGCCTGTATCGTCCCTTCCCGGTTGACGCATTTTTGGCTGCTGTTCCTGCGACCTGCAAAAAGATCGCTGTGCTGGACAGAACCAAAGAGCCCGGCTCCATCGGAGAACCGCTGTATCTGGATGTTTGCGCTTGCTTTACCGGAAAAGAAAATGCGCCTATGATCATCGGCGGAAGATACGGTCTTGGCTCTAAGGACACCATTCCTGCTGATATCATTGCAACCTATAGAAATCTGGACGCTGACAAACCGATCAAGGGCTTCACTCTGTCCATTGAGGATGATGTGACCAATCTGTCTCTGCCCAGAACAGAAAATCCCGATACCTCTGCGGAAGGAAATACCGCCTGCAAATTCTGGGGTCTTGGTTCTGACGGTACTGTTGGTGCCAACAAAAACTCCATTAAAATCATTGGTGACCACACTGATTTGTACGCCCAGGCTTATTTCGCATATGATTCCAAAAAATCCGGCGGTATCACCGTTTCTCACTTGAGATTCGGGAAAAAGCCGATCAAATCCACCTATTTGATCAACAAGGCAAACTTTGTGGCATGCCACAATCCTTCCTATGTGACCAAATATGACATGGTAGAGGATTTGGTTCCCGGCGGAAAATTCCTGCTTAACTGCGCTTGGGACGAACAGGAGCTGTCTGATCGTCTGCCTGCTAAAATGAAGCGCTATATTGCAGAAAACAATATTTCCTTGTATACCATTGACGCAATCGGTATTGCCAAGGAATTGGGTCTTGGTAACAAAACCTCTATTGTATTGCAGTCTGCTTTCTTCAAGATTGCCGATGTAATTCCCTTTGAGGACGCCAAGGAATATATGAAGGAAGCTGTTGTAAAATCCTTTGGCGCCAAGGGTGAAAAGATTGTCAGCATGAACCATCAGGCCATTATCGAAGGAGAAAAGAACATCAAAAAGATTGAGATTCCTGCAGATTGGGCTAAGGCTGAGGACTGCCCTGCTGAGGAAAAGGATGTTCCGGCCTTTATCAAAAATATTCTGGAACCCTGCGATCAGCAAAGAGGAGATAAGCTGCCCGTTTCTTCCTTCATGGATATGATCGACGGTCACCTGCCTCAGGGAACCGCTGCCTATGAAAAACGCGGTATTGCAGTAGATGTTCCTGAGTGGATTCCGGAAAACTGTATCCAGTGTAACCAGTGCTCTCTGGTATGTCCTCACGCAGTCATTCGTCCTGTTGTGCTGGATGCTGACCAGGCAGCTGCTGCACCGGAAAACATGAAGCATAAAAAAATGATCGGAAAGGGAATGGATGGTTACGAATTTGGCGTGGTAATTTCTCCGTTGGATTGCACCGGCTGCGGCAACTGCGCTAAGGTTTGCCCGGCGAAGAATTCCGCTTTGGTGATGAAACCCATTGATTCTCAGAGAGATCAGCAGGCTTGCTTTGATTACGGCGTTACCATTCCTCCCAAAGCAGACGTGCTGGCAGGTCCTTTGAATGTGAAGAATTCTCAGTTCCGTCAGCCCTTGCTGGAATTCTCCGGCGCATGTGCGGGCTGCGGTGAAACGCCTTATGCAAAGCTGATCACTCAGATCTGCGGCGACAGAGCGTATATTTCAAACGCTACCGGATGTTCCTCTATCTGGGGCGGTTCTGCACCTTCTACTCCTTATACCAAGAATCACGAGGGGAAAGGTCCCGCTTGGGCAAACTCTCTGTTTGAGGATAACGCAGAGCATGGTTTGGGTATGGCGGTTGCTGCAAAACAGCTGCGGGAGCGCCTGGCAAACAAGATTGATGAGCTGGAAAATCCTGCTGTTGTGGAAGCGGCAAAGGCTTGGAAGGATACCTATAACAGCGGTGCTGACAATGAGCAGCCTACCAAGGATCTGATTGCTGCCCTGGAAGCCTGCGGATGTGATAAGGCAAAGGAAATTCTGGATTATAAGGACTTCCTGTCTAAGAAGAGCGTTTGGATCTTCGGTGGTGACGGCTGGGCTTATGATATCGGCTTTGGCGGATTGGATCATGTGCTGGCCTCCGGCGAGGATGTGAATGTGATGGTATTCGATACCGAGGTTTATTCCAATACAGGCGGTCAGGCTTCTAAATCAACGCCTACCGGTGCTGTGGCTCAGTTTGCTGCCGGCGGTAAACCGTTGAAGAAGAAGAATTTGGCAGAAATTGCTATGTCTTACGGCTATGTTTATGTGGCACAGGTTGCACTGGGCTATGATATGAACCAAACCGTTAAGGCCATTAAGGAAGCGGAAGCGTATCACGGTCCTTCCCTGATTATCGGTTATGCGCCTTGCATTAACCACGGTATCAAGGGCGGAATGACCAATACTCAGCAGATTATCAAAAATGCTGTTTTGGCCGGATATTGGAACACCTTCCGGTTTGATCCTACCTTAGCGGCTGAGGGTAAGAATCCCTTCCAGCTGGATTCTAAGGCTCCCGACGCAGATAAGATCACGTACAGAGACTTCATTATGAACGAAGTGCGGTACAGCTCTTTGAAGCGCAAGTTCCCTGAAAGAGCAGAAGAACTGTTTGAACAGGCTGAGGCTCAGGCGAAGGAACGGTATGAGCACTGGACCAAATACGGTGAATTGTTTAAATAAAAAAGAATCAAGCAAACCTTGCTGAAAAGGATGCTTTGAACAAACGGATGAAACCCGCCTTGAAATCAGGCGGGTTTCATCCGTTTGTTCAGGAATTTTGCTTCGGTGAAACAAAAAAATGCAAGAAATGTAATGCAATCCTCTTTAAGATCTCATATCATTTTTGAGACGAGTATTCCGACGGAAGCTATCTTCCGGAAACAGAGAAACAATAAAAAAGGCAACTATATAAAAATGAATATAGCTGCCCTTTTTTATTGGGACTTGGACTAAAAGCACCGATTTTGATGCTTTTTGTCACAGTTTTTTGTTTTTGAACATTTGTAGCAAATTTCATTCAGCAAGGGCTTGTCTTGAAAATAAGCGTCCAGATTTTCAATGGTTGTCTGGGCGATGTTTTTCAGTGCCTCGTGGGTTAAAAAGGCCTGGTGAGAGGTGACCAGAACATTTGGCATGGCCACCAAAAGTGCCAGCTTATCGTCCTGCATCACCCGGCCGGAGCGATCCTCATAAAAAAAGTCGCTCTCCTCTTCATATACGTCCAGACAGGCTCCTCCGATGCCTCCGGATTTCAAAGCCTCCAGAAGAGCCTCGCTGTCAATCAGAGCGCCTCGGGAGGTGTTAATGAGATAAGTGTCTTTTTTCATGAGAGATAAGGTGTGCGCATTGATGATGTGATGAGTCGATTCGGTCAGAGGGCAGTGCAGCGAAATGATGTCCGCCTGCTGGCAAAGCTCATCCAAAGGAACATAGTCGATCCCCTCTACAGGGAAGGGATCGTATGCGATCACCTTCATGCCAAAGCCCTTGCAGATCTCAATAAACACCCGGCCGATTTTTCCTGTTCCGATAACGCCGGCAGTTTTTCCGTGCAGATCAAAGCCGGTCAGGCCGTTTAAGGTGAAATTAAAATCTCTGGTGCGGAAATACGCCTTGTGGATTTTACGGTTTAAGGTCAGCAGCATGGCCATGGAATGCTCCGCAACGGCATAGGGGGAGTAGGCCGGAACGCGGACAATGTGTATTTTTCCGTAGGCCGCTTTAAAATCAATATTATTAAATCCGGCGCACCGCATGGCTGCCAGCGTAATTCCGTTTTGATATAATGTATCAATGACCTGCTGATTTAAAATGTCGTTGACAAAGGCGATCACGCCGTCGTATCCTGCTGCCAGCCCGGCAGTATCCTCGTTTAATTTATTTTCAAAATATTTGAGCTGATATCCGTGCTGCTCGCTAAGAGGTGTGAAATAGGTTTTGTCATAGGGTTTTGCGTCAAAAAACGCTATTTTTTTCATTGTCGTTACCAAAGCCTTTCTGCTCACAAGGTAGAAATGTTGTCCCGCACTGTGAGCAGATGCGGGATAAAGAAGGCCAGTTAAGTCTTCTGCTTCTTTTTTAGTATGAGGGAAACAGGGGCGATTCATACATGATTTTTACCAATGAGAAAAATAATTCATGAATCCTTTGCTTTTTTTCAACCATTTTAACTAAAATATGAAAAAGACCTTTACAAAATTGAAAAATTGTAGTATGATAATAGAATGACATGAATGAATTTTAGGCGAGGTGAAGGGCTTGCAATATCATAGCACGAGAGATGAAAAAATAAAGGTAACTGCGTCAGAGGCGATTCTTTCCGGCTTGGCGGCGGACGGGGGACTGTTTGTCCCGGATACCATTCCCAAAATTTCTTTGAAATTGCTGGGTGGCTTATCCTACTGCCAGCGGGCAAAAGCGATTCTTTCCGATTATTTGACCGACTTTACTCCGGCGGAGATTGACGCATGCGTCCAGGGCGCCTATACAGTGGAGCATTTTGGCTCGGAATGGATTGCCCCTCTTTCCCATTTGGATGATTCTCTTTCCTTTTTAGAGCTTTGGCATGGGCCAACCTGCGCCTTTAAGGATATGGCGCTTCAGATTTTGCCCTATTTTTTGACCACTTCCATGAAAAAGCAGGGAGAGGAAAAAACAGTGGTGATTCTTGTGGCCACCTCCGGGGATACCGGGAAGGCTGCCTTGTCCGGCTTTGCTGATGTGGAGGGGACTCGGATTGCGGTGTTTTATCCTGATCAGGGTGTGAGCAAAATTCAGCGTCTGCAAATGGCTACCCAGGAGGGCGGCAACGTGTTTGTGTCCGGTGTGAAGGGCAATTTTGACGATGTGCAGGCCTTTGTGAAGAAAATTTTTACGGATGAACAGTATCGGGAAAAAATGAACCAGAACGGCTTTGCTTTTTCCTCTGCAAATTCTATCAACTGGGGTCGTCTGGTGCCGCAGATTGTGTATTATGTGCATGCCTACTGCGAGCTGGCGGATCAGGGGAGAATTCAGCCCGGAGAGCAGGTTAATGTTGTGGTTCCCACCGGTAATTTTGGCAATATTCTGGCTGCTTTTTATGCAAAGCAGGCGGGAGTGCCTATTGCTAAGCTGATCTGCGCCTCTAACAAAAATAAAATTTTAACTGATTTTATCCGAACCGGTGTTTACGATAAAAACCGTGATTTTTATGTGACTCATTCTCCTTCTATGGATATTTTGATTTCCAGCAATCTGGAGCGGCTGCTGTACCATTTGAGTGATGAAAAATGCGTGAAGGAATTGATGGAGCAGCTTTCAAAAACAGGGCGGTACCAAGTGTCCCGGCAGATGAAGGAGCGGCTGGAAGATCTTCTTTGGGCTGATTTTTGTGACGATGAGGAAACAGAGCGGATGATCGCTCAGGTTTACCGGGAGTATGGATATGTGATGGATCCTCATACGGCCGTGGGCTATGGGGTGTATCAAAAATACCTTGCTCAGACGGGGGACAGCACAAAAACAATCATCGCCTCCACAGCCAGTCCCTTTAAATTCAATGCTTGCGTGGCCGGAGCTTTGGGGGAACAAACGGAAGGAGTTTCGGAATTTGCATTGCTCCATACCCTGGCGGAAAAAACAGGGCTGCCCCTGCCTGCCTCGCTGGCAGAGCTAGGGCAAAAAGAGGTTCGGTTTAACGGCGCAGTGGACAAGGACGAGATGTACCGTGCTGTCAGCGGATTTTTGGGGATTTAGCCTATGGGTCTGTTTGCCATTTCCGATTTGCATCTTTCCTTCGGTACAGATAAGCCCATGGATGTGTTTGGCTGGAAGGACTATGAGAACCGTCTCCGGGAGCAATGGAATCAACGGGTCGCTCCTCAGGACTGGGTGCTGGTGCCGGGGGATATTTCCTGGGCAACCTATCTGGAGGAAACAGAGGCGGATTTTCGTTTTATCCATGAATTGAACGGAACAAAAATTATTGGCAAGGGAAACCACGATTATTGGTGGACCACCGCCAAAAAAATGCGTGAATATGCGGAGGAAAAGGGCTTTTCCTCCCTCCGCTTTCTTTATAATAACAGCTATCTCTGGGGAACTACCGGGATATGCGGAACAAGGGGTTGGTGTAATCATGGTAACATGGCTGAGGACGCCCATCTTTGGGAGCGTGAGCTTCAGCGCCTGCAGCTTTCGCTGGAAAGCGCAAAGGGATGTGAATCCGTTATTTGTTGCCTCCACTACCCGCCGGTTGATTTGAGCGGCAGGCTGAGCGGGGAACACATGCAGCTGTTTCATCAGTATGGAGTGCAGCAGGTGATTTACGGGCATATTCACGGCCGCCGGTATGACGGCATGGTGCCGGAGGAGAAAGAAGGCATTCGGTTTCAGCTGGTCTCCTGCGACTATTTGGATTTTGCGCCTCTTCGCTTAGCGTAACAGTAAGAAAAACTCAAATGAACCAATGAATTTTAGGAGGAAATAACAATGTCAGTAAAAGTAACAAATGTAGAAGAAAATGTAATAGAGCTGGAGTTTTCCGTTGATCAGAAAATTTTTCAGGAAGGCGTGGTGAAATCCTACCGGAAAAATGTGAAAAGAATTCAGATTCCCGGCTTCCGCAAGGGAAAAGCACCCCAGAAGATGATCGAAAAAATGTACGGACCGGAAGTTTTTTATGACGATGCCATTAACTTTGTGTTTCCGGATGCATATGATGAAGCAGTAAAGGAAGCCGGCATTACCCCTGTTGACCGGCCGGAGGTGGATGTTAAGGAGGTTGGGCCGGACGTTGATCTGGTGTTGACCGCTAAGGTGACAGTAAAGCCGGAGGTTTCCATTGATCATTACAAAGGTATAGAAATTCCAAAAATTGAGTATACTGTAAGCGATGAAGATGTAGAAAGGGAAATTTCTTCCATGGCAGAGAGAAATTCCCGACTGGTTACCGTAGAGGACAGGGAAGCAAAGCTGGGCGACACCGCTATTATTGATTACGAAGGCTTTGTAGACGAGGTTGCCTTTGAAGGCGGCAAGGGAGAAAATCACAGCTTGGAGCTGGGCTCCGGTCAGTTTATTCCCGGATTTGAGGATCAGATCGTTGGGAAAAAGCCGGGAGAAGAGTTTGATGTGAATGTAACCTTCCCGGAGGAATATCATGCGGAGGATTTGCAGGGCAAGGAAGCGGTATTCAAGGTAAAGCTGAACGAGCTGAAGGAAAAGGTGGTTCCCACCATTGATGATGAGTTTGCAAAGGATGTCAGCGAGTTTGACACCTTAGAGGAGCTGAAGGCTGATTCCAGAAAGAAATTGGAGCAGACTGCGGCGGATAAGGCCAAAAATGAAAAAGAAACAGCCATTCTTGATTTCTTGTGCGAAAACCTGCAGGCCAATATTCCCGAGGTGATGGTGGAATCTCAGATTGACAGCATGATGAAGGATTTTGAAATGAGAATTTCCTCTCAGGGAATCGATATGAATACCTATATGACCTATATGGGATTGGATCCGAAAACCATGCGCGACAGCTTCCGGGAGCAGGCTGACCGCAGAGTGAAAACAACTCTGGCTTTGGAAAAGATTCTGGAGCTGGAGAACATTTCTGCTACAGATGAGGACGCGGAGGCAGAGATTCAAAAAATGGCGGATCAGTATCAGATGGAAGTGGATAAAATCAAAAGCTTTATTAAGCCGGAGGATGTGAAGGAAGACCTGGCAATGCGCAAGACCATGGAATTCCTGTTGGAAAATGCTAAGGAAAAGAAGGTTTCCAAAAAGAAAGAAGCAGAGGGCGACAAGGCAGAGGAGCCGGCGGCGAAAAAAACAACTGCCAAAAAAACAACTACAAAAAAGACAACTGCAAAAAAGGAAACCGCTGAAGGTGCGGAGAAAAAGCCCGCTGCCAAAAAAACAATAACCAAAAAAGCTGACAAAAAGGACGAAGAAACCAAATAAGGGAGTGACAGATTATGAGTTTGGTACCAATGGTCATTGAGCAGACAAATCGGGGAGAGCGTTCCTATGATATTTTTTCCAGACTGCTGAAGGATCGAATTGTGTTTTTGTCCGAGGAGGTCAATGACGCAACGGCAAGCCTGGTGGTTGCTCAGATGTTGTTTTTAGAAGGAGAAGATCCTGATAAGGATATTAATTTTTACATCAACAGCCCGGGCGGGTCTATCACTGCGGGCATGGCAATTTATGATACCATGCAGTATATCAAATGCGATGTGTCAACCATTTGCGTGGGTATGGCGGCCAGCATGGGTGCGTTTTTGCTGGCGTCTGGTGCTCCGGGAAAGCGGTTTGCACTGCCCAACAGTGAAATTATGATCCACCAGCCCTTGGGCGGTACCCAGGGTCAGGCAACGGATATTAAAATCCATGCCGACCGGATTATCAAAATCAGGGAAACGCTGAATAAGATCCTGAGCGAGAGAACGGGAAAATCATTGGAGGTCATCAACCATGATACCGAGCGCGACAACTTTATGTCTGCCGCTGAGGCGAAGGAATATGGTTTGGTGGACGAGGTCATTGAACGAAAAAAATAAGACAGCCAACCAAACGAGGTGATTGAATGGCTAAATTTGATGAAAAACAGCTGCAATGCTCCTTCTGCGGAAAAGAGCAGGGGGAGGTAAAACGGTTGATTGCAGGGCCGGGTGTTTATATTTGTAATGAATGCGTTGATCTTTGCACAGAAATTCTGGAAGAGGATTTTGGGGATATTGATCTGGATGTTTCTTTAGATGAATTGCCAAAGCCCATTGAAATCAAAAAGATTCTGGATGAGTATGTCATCGGTCAGCAGTCTGCAAAAAAATCCCTGGCGGTTGCCGTTTATAATCATTATAAACGAATTTGCTCCGAAGTGGACTCGGATGTGGAGCTGCAAAAAAGCAATATCCTGATGTTGGGACCTACCGGCTGCGGAAAAACCCTGCTGGCACAAACCTTGGCGAAAATTCTGAACGTTCCCTTTGCCATTGTGGACGCTACTTCACTGACCGAGGCCGGCTATGTGGGGGAGGATGTGGAAAATATTCTGCTCAAGCTGATCCAGGCTGCGGATTATGATGTGGAATACGCCCAAAAAGGAATTATTTATATCGACGAGATTGATAAAATCACCCGCAAAAGTGAAAATCCCTCCATTACCAGGGATGTGAGCGGGGAAGGAGTTCAGCAGGCCCTTTTGAAAATTCTGGAGGGGACGGTTGCGTCTGTTCCGCCCCAGGGGGGGAGAAAGCACCCTCATCAGGAGTTTATCCAAATTGATACCACAAATATTTTATTCATCTGCGGCGGTGCCTTTGACGGGTTGGATAAAATTGTGGAGCAGCGGATCGGGAAGAAGACCATGGGCTTTGGCGCTCAGGTGCAGGGCAAGCAGGAAAAGGATATCGGCAAGCTGTTTGCGCAGGTGCAGCCCCAGGATTTGCTGAAGTTTGGCTTGATTCCAGAGTTTGTGGGTCGTTTGCCGGTGGTGGTTTCTCTGGAGCTGTTGGACGAGGCCGCACTGGTCAATATTCTGACCCAGCCTAAAAATGCGCTGACAAAGCAGTATGCAAAATTGGTGGAGCTGGATAATGTGACATTGGAGTTTACGCCCGATGCATTAGAAGCCATCGCCAAAAAGGCCATTGAGCGGAATACCGGAGCCCGTGGACTTCGGGCGATTGTGGAGGAGGTTATGACGGACGTAATGTTTGAAATTCCCTCCGATCCTACCATTGAAACCTGTGTGGTCACAGCCGGCTGTATTACAGACGGTGAGCGGCCGGAGCTGACTCATAATCTGAACCGTAAAAATCTTCGCAGTAAAGAAGAAAAGCCGGCGGTGGTTGTGGAGCAGCCCCCCCGTTCAGAGGACAGCGCATCATAAAAACAAAAGGATAAACCGGTGATGGAGATCTTCCAAAGCCGGTTTTTTGTTTCCTCCGGTCAGAAATTTTTACGGGATATTAACTTGACTTTTTCCTGTTCTTCACCTATAATGATAAATGAATTGTTTGGAAAGGGTGAGATCAGAATGGCTGGAAAAAAAGAAAAAAATAATTATTTTGAAATGCTCATTGCAATGACGGATTTTTCCTGTGCCGCAGCGAGAAATCTGGATCAGGTGCTGAGATCCTTCGATCCGCTGAAAATGCCGGAGCAGATGGAGTATCTGCATGGGATTGAGCACAGCGGCGACGAGGAAAAGCATAAAATGATGAAAAAGCTGCTGAAGGAATTTATCACTCCCATTGATCGGGAGGATATTATCAGCCTGGCTCATGAAATTGATAATGTAACGGATGCCATAGAGGATGTGCTGCTGCGGATTTATATGTATAATATTAATGTGATTTCTCCTGAGGCACTGCAGTTTACCCAGGTGATCGTGCGGTGCTGTGACGAAATGAAGATCATCATGGAGGAATTTGAGCACTTTAAAAAATCCGGCAAAATTTACGATTCGATTATTGAAATGAACCGCCTGGAGGAAGTGGGAGACACCCTGTATCAGGATGCGGTCAGAGCTCTTTATGTGGGGGGCGGCGATCCGGTGAAGATTACTGCCTGGACGGAGGTGTACCACCAATTGGAGAGCTGCTGCGACGCCTGCGAGCATGTTGCCAACGTGGTGGAAAGCGTTATGATGAAAAATTCGTAATAAATCATCAGAATTGGATTGACGGAAACTTTTGTTTGTGATACAATATTGACAGAGATAATCCGGAAGGGAACCTACCTGCCTGCTTTATCCTGTCGGATAGGAAGGCAGACGGGCAGCATGATCCTTTCGGGGCTTGTGCTGTTTTCTTTTTGATTCATACATAAGGGGGATTTTTGATATGAATGACAATCGTAAATTAAGTCTGGGTCTGGTTTCCATGCTTGCTATTTTGATGACTTCTATGACCTTTTTGTACCGCCAGTCTTCGCCTTATTGGATTTCATCCCAGCTTCTGCTGCTGACCGGGTGCGTGATTTTTTTGGGGATGGCCTTGTTTGTGTATGATGCAAGGCATTTGAAGCTGTTTGCCATTCCGGGGGCGATGATTGCAGCCGGGGAATTAATGGCTGTTTGCTCTAGATTCCGTTTTTTATTTGATCAAAGCCATGGGTTGCGGATGGAAAGCATTACCCCAGGGGGGCAGCCCATTGAGGTGCTGGCGGCAGTGGCATGTGCCTTTCAATTTGTTGTGCTGGCATGGACGGTGATTGACATCAGCACGGATTTTTCCTTTTGCGATACCACCTGCCTGGCTTTGGCCATATGCCTGGGCTTTGCGGCTGCGGTGGATCTGATTGTTTTTTCCTTCTGTGTGAAGGGCGGTATGGAGCTTGTGCGGGTAAAATCGGTTGAAACCCTGTCTGATTTGCTCACCTTTGGTACGGTGGTGGTGTTTTACTTCGGATACACCAAGGAACGGAGAATGATTCAGCGGTATTACCGGGCTCAGAATGCCGAGCGCCGCAGAGCGAAACGGCAGCAAAAAATTGCAGAGGAGGAGCAGGCTCGGCTGGAGGAGCAGGAGCAGCGGGCTGTGGAGCAGCAATTGAACCAAGCTGATATTGAAAGGGAAAAGGAAGCAAGCTGTGAATAAAAATGCGGGAATTTTCCCGGCCATGCGCCGCCTATTATCTTGATGGCGGCGTTTTTGTTTGCCGTCAATTGCTTATGAACAAAAAAAATCCGCAATTGTAAAATAATTTGTCGGAATTGGCGGTTGACACAGGTTGGGAAAAATGATATGATAAAAAGAAAAGATGCTGAAAATGGGGTAAGGAGGAGTGTTGACCGATGAAACGCATTACTATAATCGCCGGACATTTCGGAAGCGGAAAGACGGAATTTGCTCTGAATTACGCAATTGAATTGAAACGAAACTATCCCCGGGTGACGGTGGCGGATATGGACACGGTCAATCCTTATTTTCGCACAAAGGACGCTCAGGAACCCTTAGAAGCCCTTGGGATTGATGTAATTTCTCCTCAGTTTGCCAACACTAATGTGGATATTTTATCTGTGCCCTCTCAGATTCTGTCTGTTTTTGAATCGCCGGATTGCAGGGCGGTGTTTGACGTGGGAGGAGATGACGAGGGAGCGGTTGTGCTGGGAGTTTACCAAAAGCAGATTGTCCAGGCAGGCTACGATATGCTGTTTGTGATGAATCCCAACCGACCCTTTACCAGAACGCCGGACCAGGCACTGGAAATGATGGGGGCGATTGAGCAGGCCTCCCGTCTGCGATTTACCGGTTTGGTCAATACTGCAAATTTGATGGAGGATACCACCCCGGAGCTGGTGGCTCAGGGGGAGAAGATTGTGAAGCAAACCGCCCAAATGGCTGGATTGCCCTTTTTCTATACTGCCGGTACGGCAGAAAATTTAACCTTGCTTTCGGAGCCCGAAAAGGGTTTTCCCATAAAATTATTTTTAAAAAAGCCTTTTTAATGACGAACAAGGGGGTGTGTTGTATGGCAAAGGTAACATTTTTAGAGGATAAATGCAAGGGGTGTCGGCTTTGCACCACGGTTTGTCCCAAGCAGATTGTCACAATGGCAACGGATCGAATCAATGCGAAAGGGTTTCACCCGGCAGAGGTGAAGGAGCAGGAAAAGTGCATTGGGTGTGCGTTTTGTGCCACAATTTGCCCTGATGTTGTGATTAGAGTAGAAAAATAAGGAATGAGGTGGGTCGAATATGGCTGAGAAAGTTTTGATGAAAGGGAACGAGGCCATCGCAGAGGCTGCAATTCGGGCGGGCTGTAAAATGTTTTTTGGTTACCCGATCACTCCCCAAACGGAGGTTGCGGCATATATGGCAAAAAAGCTGCCGAAAATTGAGGGCGGCGTGTTTTTACAGGCAGAGAGCGAGGTTGCGGCCATTAATATGGTGTACGGCGCAGCCGGTGCGGGAGCAAGAGTGATGACTTCCTCCTCCAGCCCCGGAGTGAGCTTAAAGCAGGAGGGGATTTCTTATATCGCAGGGAGCGATTTGCCCTGTGTTGTGGTTAATATTGTGCGGGGCGGCCCCGGATTAGGCGGTATCCAGCCTGCTCAGTCGGATTATTTTCAGGCAACCAAGGGCGGCGGACATGGCGATTATCATTTGTTTGTCATTGCCCCCAGCTCCATTCAGGAGGTTGTGGATCTTACCTGCCATGCTTTTGACGTGGCGGATAAATACCGTGTTCCGGCCATGATCATGGGAGACGGAATGCTGGGTCAGATGATGGAGCCGGTGGTGTTTCCGGAGCAGTCCGGCGCAGCGCAGATTGAAAAGCCTTGGGCTACCACCGGAACAGAGATGAAGCGGAAGCATAATATCGTAAATTCTTTGTTTATCGAGCCGGACGAATTGGAAAAGCTGATCTTGGAGCGGCAAAAACGGTATGACGCCATCTGTGAAAATGAGGTAATGGTGGAAACGGTTGACTGTGACGATGCAGATATTATCTTAACCGCCTATGGAACCATTGCAAGAATTGCAAAAACCGCAAAAGCAATTCTGGCGGAAAAGGGAATTAAGGCAGGGGTGATTAGACCCATTACCCTGTGGCCCTTCCCTGTGAAAGCATATCAAAAGGCGGCTCAGCGGGGGGTTCCCTTCCTGAGCGTGGAAATGAGCATGGGTCAGATGGTAGAGGATGTTCGCCTGGCTGTGAATGGGAAAGCCCCTGTTCATTTTTACGGAAGAACCGGCGGCATGATCCCCACGCCCGCAGCCATTGCGGAGGAAGCGGTAAAAATTTTAGGAGGTGACAGATAATGGAAAAGGTATTTGACAGACCTCACGCGTTGATTGACACCACATTGCATTACTGTCCCGGATGTACTCACGGAATTATCCACCGGCTGGTAGCGGAATCCTTGGATGAGCTGGAGCTGGAGGGAAAAACCATCGGGGTTGCGTCCGTGGGATGCTCGGTTTTTGCTTATAATTATTTTAACTGCGATATGCAGCAGGCGGCTCACGGCCGAGCCCCTGCGGTTGCGACCGGAATTAAAAGAACCCATCCGGATCACATTGTATTTACCTATCAGGGAGACGGAGATCTGGCGGCTATTGGTACTGCAGAGACGGTTCACGCAGCTGCCAGAGGGGAAAATATTACAGTGATTTTTGTCAATAACGCCATTTATGGAATGACGGGCGGCCAGATGGCACCCACTACCTTGGTGGGGCAGGTAACCCAAACCTCTCCTTACGGCAGAAATGCGGCAACGCAAGGGTATCCGATTCGGATCTGCGAGATGCTGTCCACTCTGGAAGGGCCGGCCTATATTGAGCGAGTCAGCGTGGATACAGTGAAAAATATCAAAAATGCCAAAAAGGCGATCAAAAAAGCCTTTCAGTATCAAATGGAAGGAAAGGGCTTTACCTTGGTTGAGGTGGTCTCTACCTGTCCTACCAACTGGGGTATGTCTCCGGTAGACGCAATCAAATGGCTGCAGGAAAATATGCTGGAGCATTATCCTCTGGGTGTGTATTGTGACGTGGAAGGAGGAGAGGCAAAATGACGCATGAACTGATTTTTGCCGGCTTCGGCGGACAGGGCATTTTGTTTGCAGGAAAGCTGCTGGCTTATGCGGCCATGATGGGAGAAAAGGAGGTTTCCTGGCTTCCTTCCTACGGTCCTGAAATGCGGGGTGGAACGGCAAACTGCCATGTGATTGTATCCGAGTCTCCCGTGAGCTCTCCACTGGTAACAACACCAACGATTTTAGCCGCTATGAACAAGCCTTCCTTTGAAAAATTCGAGCAGGCTGTTAAGCCGGGAGGGATCATTGTAAAGGATTCCACTTTGATTGACAGCAAAACCAAGCGGGAGGATATTACCTGCTTTGATCTTCCGGCTACGAAAATTGCAATGGATTTAGAGGCGGATAAGCTGGCCAATATGGTGATGACCGGTAAAATTATTAAGGAAAGCGGAATTCTTCCTATGGATTTGGTGCTAAAGGCTTTGGAGAAAATGATCCCGCCCAAGAAACAGCACTTAGTGGAAATTAATAAAAAGGTGCTGCTGGCAGGATATGAATTTTAATCATCACTTTTCTTTGGCTGGTCGCCCAGGAAAAGAGTAAAAAACAGAATAAACAGCCGTTGATTCTTATTGGTTCAGCGGCTTTTTTTCAATTTTTGTTTTACAAAGCTTGTAATAATTTCTTTTTTTGGTCGATAAAAGTCTATGATTATTTTTTGATTTAGTTAAAATGATGAAAATAGTTGCAAAAGATTGACGGTGAAAAAAAATTGTGCTATAATGTAGAAGAATGTTTTTCATGTGTGTAACGAGACTGTCAAAAGTGAAAAATGTATAAATTACATCAAAATAGGTGGTTTTATGCGGATCTGCGGAATAAATCAGCAGCAATGCGGAACTGCCGGATGAGCGGATGAGCGAAAAGAAAGTGAGCACTGAAAACGACAAAAAGGACTGGTAGATCATGAAGAAAGCATTTCAGAGAAAGGTATGGTTATCCTCTCCCACAATGCATGGCGATGAATTGCGGTATATGACAGAGGCATATCAATCAAACTGGATGTCTACGATAGGAGAAAATATCAACGAAGCAGAACGATTGGCCTCAGAGAAGGTTGGATGCAAGTATGCGGTTGCTTTGTCCTGCGGAACTGCAGCGCTGCACCTATGTGTGTATCTTGCAGGGGTGAAACCGGGAGACCTTGTTTTTACATGAGATATGACCTTTGGAGCAACGGTGAATCCGATTGTGTATGATGGTGGGGTTCCGGTATTTATTGATACAGAACGGGATACCTGGAATATGGATCCTGTTGCCCTTGAAAAAGCATTTGAATTGTATCCGGATACAAGGGTTGTGGTCTGCGCAAATCTTTACGGAACACCTGCAAAGCTGGATCAAATTGCGAATATTTGCGAACGGCACAGCGCAATTTTAATTGAAGACGCAGCAGAGTCCTTAGGGGCTTCCTATCATGGAAAACAGACAGGGAGCTTTGGAAAATATAACGCAATAAGCTTTAACGGGAATAAAATTATTACCGGCTCATCAGGAGGTATGCTCTTAACGGATGATTTGGAGGCGGCTAATCAGGCTCGCAAGTGGTCAACCCAAAGCCGTGAAGCAGCGCCATGGTATCAACATGAGGAAATAGGCTACAATTACCGCATGAGTAATGTGATTGCCGGTGTTGTTCGCGGTCAGTTTCCGCATCTGGAGGAGCATATTGCGCAGAAAAAGGCAATTTATATGCGATATAAAGAAGGATTTCGTGATTTGCCTGTTACAATGAATCCTTATGATGAAAAAAATTGCGAGCCGAATTTTTGGCTTTCTTGTATGCTGATTGATCCATCAGCCATGTGCAAACAGGTTCGATCGGATCGTGATGCCTGCTATAAAAAGGAACAGGGAAAAACCTGTCCTACAGAGATTCTTGAAGCCATCGCAAGTCTGAATGCTGAGGGCAGACCCATCTGGAAACCCATGCATATGCAGCCTGTTTTCAGAAATCACCCTTTTGTGACGGTGAACGGTAACGGCAGAGCCAGAACAAATGCGTACATAGCTGGAAACGGTATTGATGTGGGTATGGATATTTTTGAGCGCGGTCTTTGCCTGCCCAGTGATAATAAGATGACTCCCGAGCAGCAAGAGGTAATTATTGAAGCAGTAAGGAAGTGTTTCGATGTATAGGAAGTACATAAAGAGACTTTTGGATATCGTGTGCGCCCTTGCAGCTATAATTGTTTTTTCTTGGCTATATATAATTTTGATTGTATTGGGTGCAATATTTATGAAAGGCAATCCGTTTTTTACTCAAGAAAGACCGGGTAAAGGTGAGAAAATATTTAATTTAGTCAAATTTAGAACGATGGATAATAGAAAAGATGAGAACGGAAAACTTTTGCCCGATGATGTTAGGTTAAATAATTATGGTCGTATTCTCAGAAGAATGTCATTAGATGAACTTCCCGAAGCTGTAAATATATTATTGGGGCATATGAGTGTTGTGGGGCCTAGACCGCTACTTGTTGATTATTTACCGAGATATAATGATTTTCAAAAGCATCGTCATGATGTAAGACCTGGCTTGACTGGGTTGGCTCAAATCAACGGAAGAAATACGATGAGTTGGGAAGATAAATTTAAATATGATGTTGAATACACTCAAAATATTTCATTTTGCCTGGATGTAAAAATAGTTGTTATGACTGTTTGGAAGGCTTTTATAAAAGCAGAGGGAATTAACCAAGAAGGACAGGCAACAATGACAGAATTTTCTGGGGATTTTTCTGAGAATATTGTGAAACAGGAGTCTATACATGGATAAACGAGTAGTTATTATCGGTGCGGGTGGTCACGGTAAGGTAATTGCAGAGATAATAAAAGCAAATAATGATAATGTGCTTGGTTTTCTTGATGATAATAATGATAATGCTTTAGGTAAGATTGAAGATTATA
>JAXEOR010000137.1:0-17062 GCA_034117945.1 Clostridia bacterium
GATTGATCATGGTATCCACAAAGGCCGGCGCCATGGCCGCTCCCATATTGTTAGGGTCTGTTACACCCCGATCCACAATTTTTCCCAAAGTGGCATGAGTAATTTTCGGCCCCTTCCCCTGAGCGGCCAGCACTGCCGCCCCGGCTCCCGTTACCGTCCACTGAGCCGTGGGAGTGCGCTGGCCGCCATATTCTAAGGGAGTGCGGAATTGTTTTTCTGCTGAACAGAAATGGCTGGAGGTGGCCGCAATGGCATACTCCTGCCAGCCGCTGCTAATCAGATTTGCAGCAATCAGCAGCGATTCCGCCATGGTGGAGCAGGCGCCGTAAACCCCCAGCAAAGGTCGGTGAAAATCCTTCACTGCAAAGGCGGTGGAGGTGCACTGGTTCATTAAATCTCCCGAAACAATGCAGCCGATCTGATCCCACTGCAGCTCCGCCTTCTCCATGGCAATGGAAACGGCAGTTTTTAAAAACTTGCTTTCTGCCGCCTCCCAGCTTTTTTCTTCCCATAGGGGATCGGGAACCAACAAATCAAAATCCGCTGCCAGCTTCCCCTCGCTTTCCTTTTTGCTCCCCGTAGCCGCCGATTCTAAAATCACAGGCGGGCACTGAAATGCTACTGTTCTTGCTCCAAGCTTTTGATCCATTGTTCTGCCCTCCTTACACCAGCCCAAAAATCATCCGAACCAAGCCCAAAACCGCGGCGGATAAAATCCCGTACACAATGACCGGCCCTGCAATGATAAACATTTTTGCCGCCACCCCTGTGACCATTCCCTCTGTTTTGTATTCCAAAGCGGGAGACACCATCGCATTGGCAAATCCGGTGATCGGCACCAGGGTTCCCGCTCCGGCATGCTTTGCCAAATCATCATACCAGCCGATCCCGGTAAACAGCGCGCCGCAAAACACCAAAATAATAGAAACAAACGAAGAAGAAACCTCCTTATTCATTCCCGTAAACTGAAAAATCTGCCCCAGAACCTGTCCCACAAGGCAAATGGCTCCGCCTATGACAAATGCCCAAAAGCAATTTTTCCAAGAGGGAGATTTGGGAGAGGCCTCCTTGACCTTTTGCTGATACCGTTTATTTTCCTGTTGACCCATCTTGATCCTTCCTTTCTTTTGGTTAGTATGGGTCAATCAGAAATTTTTATGCAGAAAAATCCGGCTGTTCTTCCATGAAAAACAGCCGGAACAGCAGGCCTGATTTACAGATCCCGATACTTCTTTCGATAAGCCTTGGCAGAAATGCCGAAGCTCTTTTTAAAAATGCGGCAAAAATAATTATAATCGCTGATTCCCGCCTGCTCCGCAATTTGCACAACGGACAGATCCGTCGTTTTCAGCAGCTCCTTTGCCCGGTTCAGCCGCTTTTCTTTGATATATCGGGCAATTCCCCCGCCCGTGTCAGGGGCAAGCAGCTCGTACAGCCTGGTGCGGTTAATATGAAACTGACGGCACAGCCTATTAACAGACAAATCCTCCTGCAAATGGCTGTCCAGATAAGCATTGACTCTGAAAAACAAATCGTCCGGCCTGGAGGCCAGCATTTCCTTTTGAATGATATAATTGGTGCAGGCGTCCAATATTTTAGAGGCGGCCACAATTTGACGACGGCTTTTATATTTGATTTTCTTCACCAATGCCTCGGCTGCCGGGTGATCATAGGGAGCAATCTGCTCCAAAATGGATGTTTTTTTTCGCTGATCCGTAACCTGACCGAACATGAGATAGCCTGCGGTGGCATTCCCCTCCAAAATAGGAGCGACCGCTTCGGTCAGACCCGCATGGCAGGTATAAATAATCAGCTTTTTGGTCTGGTTGCATTTTTGAAAGGCAACGCAGTCGCTTTTATGGCAATGCTCTAAAAATCCTTTGTTTTGGCGCATTTGAAAACAAAATTCCGTTCCGTTCTCGGGAAAGGACAGCAGCTGGTGATAATCCCTGTCAAACAGCGCAATCATAATCCCTGTTAAAACATAAAAATCTTCAAATAAGGAGCGCATTTGCTCCGTATCCATCTGCACCGTCATTTTATTTCTCCCTCCGGATGAAATTACAGTTTTTTGGATTTATTCCTCTATTATTATACCATAAAATTTGATAGAATCAAGATAAGAAATAAAAAAACAGGAGGCAGAAAAATGAAATTTGCATTATATTTCGGAAACAGAGGATTTTTCCCCGAAGCATTGATTGCTTCAGCAAGGGACGAAATGGCAAGAGCGGTGAAGGCAGCAGGCTTTGAATCTCTCATGCCCCCTGAGGACATGACAAGATACGGCGCTGTGGAAACCAAGGAGGAGGGCATCCGGTACGCAAAATGGCTGAAGGAGCATCAAGGGGAGTTTGACGGTGTTATCCTGTCTCTGCCTAATTTCGGCGATGAAAACGGCGCAGCTGCCGCCTTAAAGGACGCCGGCGTTCCCATTTTTATTCAGGCCTATCCCGATGAAATCGGCAAAATGGATTTTGAGCACAGAAGAGATTCCTACTGTGGAAAATTCTCTATCTGCGACGTGTTTTATCAATACAAAATTCCCTATACCGCCATGGCACCTCACGTTGTGCATCCCCTGTCGCCGGAATTTGACAAAAATCTTAAGGATTTTGCCGCCGTATGCCGCGTGGTCAACGGAATGAAGCAATTTACCATAGGCATTATCGGTGCCAGAACCACCAAATTTAAAACGGTACGGTATGATGAAATCACCCTGCAAAAATACGGCATCACCTGCGATACCTATGATTTATCCGAACTGTTTTACCGTATAGAAAAGCTCGCCGATACAGACGAAAAGGTTTTGGCAAAGCTGGAGCGGCTGATCAGCTACACCGACTTTTCAAAGGTTCCCAAGGAGAAAACCCTGACCCTTGCAAAAACGTCGGTTGTCATAGACGATATGATTGAGGAATATCATCTGGACTGCATTGCACTGCGGTGCTGGGAGGAAATGCAGACCGTTCTGGGCATTGCCCCCTGCGTTCTGTTAAGTGAACTGAATGACAGAGGGATTGTGGCATCCTGCGAGATTGACGTATGCTCAGCCATCAACATGTATGCCATGCAGCTGGCCTCTGAATTTCCAACCACCTGCTTAGACTGGAACAATAACTACGGGGACGACCAGAATAAGGTCATTCTGTTCCATTGCGGCCCGGTCGCCCAAAGCCTGATGGAACAAAAAGGGATTGTCACCGACCATAAAATGTTTTCCAAGGGCTGTCCCGGCTGCGGCTGGGGCAGCAACGAAGGACGGATTGCCCCTTTTCCTATGACCTATTCCAACTGCAAAACAGAAAACGGAAAATTGATTTGCTATGCGGATGAAGGCCGCTTTACCGGCGAACCCATTGAAGAGGGGTATTTCGGCTGCGGCGGAGTGGCGGAAATCCCCGGCCTGCAGTCAAAGCTGATTCAGCTGGCCAAAAACGGATTCCGGCATCACACCGCCGTGGGAAAGGGTCGGCTGGCCGCCGTTTTAAAAGAAGCCTTTCGCTATCTGGGCTATGATATGATGGAATTGAAATAAAGGAGGGAAAAGCCATGTTGCTGGGAGGCCTTGATATTGGAACAACCGGCTGCAAGCTGACGGTTTATGACGATCAGGGGCGTTGGATCACAAATGCCTATCGGGAATATGAAATTTCCCGCAGCTGCGGAAGACATGAAATTGATGCCGGCCTGATCTGGGACAGCGTGTGTCAGGTGATCAAAGAAACTGCACAAAAAGCGCCCGAGCTTGCTGCCATCGGCGTTACCTCTTTTGGAGAAACCTTTGTCATGCTGGATGAAAGGGATCAAATTTTAGCACCCTCCATGATTTATACAGATCCTCGAGGGGAGGAAGAAATTTCCTGCCTGAAGGAAATCATCCCGGAAAGCCGATTGATTCAGATTACCGGGGCAAGGCCTCATCACACCTACAGTCTGGGAAAAATCATGTGGATGAAGGAGCATCAGAGAGAGCTGTACCAAAGAACAAAAAGAATTTTGCTGATGGCAGATTTTATTGTGTATCGGCTGAGCGGTGCGGCGGTGATTGACGATTCTCTGGCAGCAAGAACGGCAGCCTTTGACATTCGCCGCCGCTGCTTCTCCGAGGAAATTATACAGGCGGCGGGAATTGACCCATCTCTGCTCTCCACCCCCGTTCCTTCCGGAAGTCTTGCAGGAAACATGAAAGAAAATTTACAAAAAGCATTTGGATTTTCCGGTTCTGTTAAGATCATCATAGCGGGGCAGGATCAGATCAGTGCGGCCGTGGGAGCAGGGGTGCTGGAGCCGGGAGATACGGTAGACGGCACCGGAACGGTGGAATGTATCACTCCCGTATTTCAGGAAATCCCTCAGGATCCCGCCTTTTATCAACACAATTATTCCGTGATTCCCTTTGTGTTTCCCGACACCTATGTGTGCTATGCCTATTCCTATACAGGCGGTGCGGCGATCAAATGGTTTCGGGATACCTTCCGGGAGGGAACGGGCTATGAGGTTCTGAACCGGTCCCTGCCCGGGCAGCCTACCGGGATCCTGGTTCTGCCTCACTTTGCCGGAGCCGCAACCCCTTATATGGACAACGGCTCTAAAGCCGCCATACTGGGAATCACCCTGGAGACCGGGCTGGGGGATCTGTATCAAGCCATTATGGAAGGGGTCACCTATGAAATGCGGCTGAATACCGAGCTTTTGTCCCGGTTCGGCATCCGCCCCAAATGCTTTCGGGCAACGGGCGGAGGGGCGAAATCCGAGGAATGGCTGCAAATCAAGGCAGACATTCTGAAAACTCCCATTACCGCCTTGGACGCCATGGAGGCAGGTGCCTGCGGCAGCTGCATGATGGCGGGGGTCACGCTGGGACTGTACTCTGATTATCATCAGGCAAAGCAGTTTTTTGTGCGGGAGAAAAAGACCTTTCTCCCCAATCCCTCCAAGCAGCAGACCTATGAAGAAATTTATCAGCGATATCGGCAGCTGTATCAGACAGTTCGGCCGTTGATCAACAATTAAGGAGGTTTTTTACCATGCTGGTAACATTACAACAAATTTTAAAGCTGGCGCAAACCGGCAAAAAAGCAATCGGCGCATTCAATACGCCCAATTTGGAAAGCATGCAGGCGGTGCTGGCAGCAGCGGAGGAGCTGGAGCAGCCTGTGATTTTAATGCACGCTCAGATCCATGAGGAAATGGGACTGTGCAAGCTGGAGGAAATCGGAGAAATCATGCTTTTCATGGCAGATCGGGCGACCGTTCCGGTTTGTGTTCATCTGGATCACGGAACCGATCTTCATTACTTAAAACGGGGGTTGGAAATCGGCTTTACCTCTGTGATGTATGACGGATCGGAGCTGCCCCCGGAGCAAAATATTGCAAACACCTGTATCGCAGTAGAGATGGCCGGGCGGTACGGGGCCTCGGTGGAGGCGGAAATCGGCAGTATGGGAGCCAGAGAATCGGGAGAAGGGGGCGGAGAAAGCGTGTATACCGATCCGGACGATGCAGCTGATTTTGTAGCGCAAACCGGCATTGACGCTCTCGCCTGCGCCTTCGGAACCGCCCACGGCTTGTATTTGAAGCAGCCCAAGCTGGATTTTGATCGGCTGAAGGAGATTCAAACAAAGGTGTCCGTTCCGCTGGTGATGCACGGGGGCTCCGGCGTCAGCGAGCAAGATTACCAAAAGGTGATTTCCTTAGGAATCCGAAAAATTAACTATTACACCTACCTGGCAAAGGCGGGCGGTGAAGGGATTGGAAACATGGAACAACCCGTTTTCTTCCATGATATTGTTACAAAAGCAACCCAGGCCATGAAGCTAGACGCAAAAAAAGCCATTTCCGTGTTTCAAGGAAAATAAAATCAGGGATCAAAGAACGGCTGTTCTTTGATCCCTTGTTCAAAAAAGGATGATTGTCACTTTCCCATCACCCAAACCTTCGCCACTGCCGCACATTCCCGAAAATAATGAATGGTAAGGGTATACCAGGAGGTGGAGGTATGTAGGCGGGTGGAATCTGAAAATCCTGCGAGCCGGGCCACCTGACCGGCACGGTAGCAATGAAAATCATTAGTAATATATGCAATGCGGTAATTCTTTCCCGAAAATGTCCGATCCAGCAGCTGTTTGGAATACAAAAAATTTTCATAGGTGCTGGCCGCCTGCTCTTCCTTCAGAATCAGCTCCCGGGGAACCCCCTTCTTTACCAAATACCGTTCCATAGCTTCGGCCTCGGAGATGGATTCCTGAAACCCCTGCCCGCCGGATACCACAATCAAGGCATCGGGATTTTCCCGGTGATATTCCACCGCCTTTTTCAGACGATCGGCCAAGGGTAAAGAGGGATCTTCTCCCCGGATGGCCGCCCCCAGCACAATCACGGCGTCCTCCCGGCAGTCGGCCGTGTCATAGCTTCCGTAGGCTGCCAAAAAAAGAATCAGAGCTGCCATACAGAGCATTCCTGCCCAAAAAAGCCAACGAAGCCATTTGATCACGCCGCCTGCCCGTTGGATTTTCCTAAAAAAGACGCCGTACACCAAAAACAAAATACCGAAACAGCCGGTAAGAACAAGGCCCAAAGTAAAATTAACGACGGGATATAGCATTACCACATTGGCAATCAACGCCAACCCCACTGCCAGCAGGGCAATCTGCTTGAGATATTTCATCTCTCTCCCTCCTTCGGATACCGGAAATGGGCGGTGACCTTCCAAAACCGCAGGGTATTGCTTTCCCTTGGACATGGTCCCGGGTTGTGAATCACATAAGGAACACCGGAGGCATTGCGTTTGTCAGATACAATGCCGATGTGCTCCGGATCATCCGTAATTACAATATCGCCGCCCTGCCATTGGGCAAGATTTTCCGGGTCTCCCGGAATGATTTCGTTGGTAAGCACGGTGCCGTGCCGTGCAAAAAAAATCCTCAGGTTCACAATTCTTCTAAAATCAATATTGGGATCCGGCTTTTCCACGGGATATTCCTCCGGATGCTCCTGAATATCCAGGTCGATCTCTTTCTTTAAATCATAGCCTGCATTGGAAAAAGCCCGCCAGATCAGATCTGTGCAAACCCCTTCTCCTTCGGGAGGATAGCCTCCCTCGTAATATCCGTCTCTGTAGGTTGTTTTGCCCGTGACCTCCCGCCGGGCACCCAGCACAATATCCTCAAGGTCATAAATACCGTCTTCATCCTGATCATGATAAATGACCAGCTGTTCCACCTGCACCCTTGAACACCAAAAATACAGACCGGC
This sequence comes from Clostridia bacterium, assembly GCA_034117945.1. GTDB lineage: Bacteria > Bacillota > Clostridia > HGM11514 > HGM11514 > SIG438. The sequence continues at coordinate 7,258 of JAXEOR010000137.1, forward strand.
GGCTACTCCCCCAGCAAGGAACAGCACTAAAAGAAGCCGCTTCATGGTCAAAGTCCCTCCTGCAGCCCTAAGACCCCTCCCAGCATGGTTTTCAGTTCCTGAGAAGACAGAGTGATCTGCTTTCTGTTTGGATCAATTTGCACTCCCTGACAAGGATATTGTTGCAAAAGCTCCACCAGCTCCTTCTCTGAAACCACTACAGTACCATCCCGCAGCCAAAGACCAAACGGCACATCAAACCTTTTCCCCTGATAATCAATACTGCCGGTGCCGCTCAATCCAAAGGTGACAACAGCCTCCTCGCCGCCATAAGCCACCGTCAGCGTACTGCTGCCGTCCTCGTTTGTATTCCCTTCATAGCTGACCTCAAGCTGCCGCAGCACCTTCAAAAGATCCAAGGTGCCCTTCTGTTCGGCGCACAGTAAGGTTTCCTCAAGCTGATTTTGATCTATCACATAGGTATATTCCAATTTCCTCGCCGGCTGAGTCTGCTCCGGCTTGGGGGAGGGGTTCTTTATCGTGTTGTTGGTTAAAGAAACACAGCCCACAAGCAAAAGAAGCAAAATTCCCACGGCAGAAACCCGGTATGCCTTTTTAGAATAATTGGCAATCATCCGGATTCTTGTTTTCAAATGCTGTTTTCCGCCCAAAATCCCTGCCGCAGCGCACAACCGGGCGGGCTTTTGAAAGGATCTGGCCAGCTGGAGGATGGTTTCCCCATACAGCAAGGCATCCTCACAATTCAACCCCTTCAAAACCGCTCCGTCGCACAGCAGCTCCGCCTCATATTTCATTTGGCGAGCCATCAGCCAAACAAAGGGATTGAACCAAAAAGCAATGCAAATCAAATCCAGACAGGAAAACAATATTAAATCCCCTCGCTTGATATGCGCCCTTTCGTGGGCAATCACCATCTGCCGCTGCCGATCGGAAAGCTTTTTGTGCATAGGCAGCAATATTTTCGGCTTAACAAGGCCGAATACCATGGGGGCGGAAACTGCGTCGGAATAAAACACCCCGCCCCGCTGCACAGAATATTTGATTTTTCTGTAAAACATCAGATTGGAGCAAAGCATTGCCGCCAGCAAAACAGTAGCACCGCACAGCCAGATCACAGCAAACACATCATATCCCGAAGTCACCGCCTGCTCAGGCAAGGAGGGAGCAGCAGCATGCTGAATCCGGATCCCGGGAGTTGTCTGCACAGCGGTAAACACCTGATTGGCCAGGCCGGTTTCGTGGGAAGAAAATAACCCAACCGGACTTTGAGGAAGAATGGGACAAAGCAGCCTGGCAACAGGCAGAAACCAAAGGCAAAAGCGGGTCTTAATGCTCATCCGTTTCCCAAAAACAGAAATCAGCACAAAAAGGAACGCAATAAGAACCCCCGCCTGCAAATTCATTTCCAATAGGGCTTTAACCATTTTTATCCCTCTTTTCCTGCAGAATTTTAGACAACTCGTCAATCTCCCGATCTGTCAGCGATACGTCGTCAATAAAGGAGGCAATCAGTAGCCCCATTTTTTTGTTCGCTTTCTTTTGCAGGCTCTCCTTTTCCTGATCAATGCATTCCTCAAAGGATACCGTCGGGCGGTAATAAAATATTCTGGCGTCCTTCGGGTCAACCGTATAAGAGAGAGCCCCCTTCTTCACCAGACGGCGAATCAGGGTTCGTATGGTCATATCCTTCCATTTAAAATTCTTTTGAAGTGCATGCACAATGGCATTGGCAGTCAAGGGAGAATTCTCCCACAACACGTTCATAACCTGCCACTCTGCGTCCGAAATTTGGGGAATCATTCTAATCAGCTCCTTCTACTACAAATGTACTACGTTTATATATTACACCTGTAATAGGATTTTGTCAAGTACTTTTTTTATTTTATTTAAAAAAAATTACCCAAGTCTTTTCTCCCCGCTTTATCAACCATTAAAAAATGTAAAACAAACGATACAGAACACTAAAATAGCAGTGTTGCAGGTACATGCAGTTAATAAATATTGAAAAAAAGCACCTATGACATTCATAAGCACTAAATCCTTTGCACTTTTATTCACATAACACTACCGTCATCATCTTCTGCCGTATAAAATCACTGTGATCCTTCAAAGCAGCTTTCGTAAATATCAGCCGCCCCTTTCTTCTATCTCTCACAGGGATTTCCTTTGTCACATCAATGTTGGCCGTGAATAAAATCTCCCGTCTCAATCTGTCTGGCTTTATTCTAATTAAATGCAACACATAAAAGCTACCTCAATCAATATAAACCCCATCAAATGGTTTTGTCCTTTTCCTTGGATTTGTCCCGTATTTTTTTATCGTGTAATCAAACTTATCTGCAATACACTTGTTTAGAAGTTCTGCATATGAATCCTGGTCAAAATCCAATTCATTTGGATAATTAGGGTAATATCCAAAAAAATCAAAAAAATCAGAACAAGCATTTTTCATATTTTCATTCATATGATCACCCCATTTAGCTTTTTTAAATGAGTTAAGGATTCGGCAAAATACTTTTTCTTTCCTGCCTCTATGACAGAATCAAACAAGAATTTAAACAGACAAGCAACTGCCTCTGCTTCAAATCTAACTATGGTACAATACATCTATTTCTGGCAAAGCATCCAAAATCGGAATACCATCTATTTTGCAGTACCGGATAAAATCATCACGCAAAGAATAAACCTCATCCTCTTCCGAATTTTGCTCCCCTATTGAAATACCATTATCTATCCATGCTAAAATAGTATATACTTTTTCGTGATAAGAAAACTCAATATCTGCCCCAAAGTCAAGCAGTTCAATGAATTTCTTTTTGTCTATCGTCATAATCATTCACCCCAAAAACTACTATTATTATACTTTAAATTCAGAAATTTGTCAAATATATTCTCCCCATTCTTTCGCATGATCCAAACAGGTGCCTTAGCCTCCGCTGACGGTCACGAGCTTTTTGGTAATTATCTTCATCATTTCCACAAAGCCCGCTGTTTTTATTGGGGCAATGCCGATATGGGGACGGTTTTTGGAGTTGGCCTCCTTGCGCTGTTCATTTGCATTGTATCACACTTTATCAGTAAATGATACATAATGGACAGTTGTTTTTTAGTATCAATGCGTGCTGTCTGTAGTTGAATATCATTAAGATTTAATATCCCGTATCATTTCGATCTTGTTTTCCTCCGAGGGGATATGGCCGAAATGCAGCTTGTAATTCCTGTAAAAGGTTGCATAATCCGTAAACCCGCAGGCAAGATAGACATGGCAAGGCTTTTGACCGGCTCTTATCATATTGCGGGCTTTTTCCAGCCTTTGCAGATTGATGTATTTTTTCGGACTGATGTGAAGCTTATCGCGAAACAAATGATGCAGATGACTTTTAGAAATATATAATGCATTGCAGATTTCAGCTATGTCAATTTGATTTGTAAAGTGATTGTCAATAAATTCAATTGCCATATCTGCCAGAGAATTAACACCAGGCTCTTTGTCTTTTTTGCAGGCTGCCAGGGTCAAATTGAATATAATTTCTTCAACCAAACCTGTCACCAGTTTTTTTAAATCTTCTCCGGAAAATTTTTGACAATAAAAGTCCAGTCTTTTAAAGTTTTCAATGATAGGTTGATTTTCGGTGCAATTCACAACATTCAGCTCCTGAGGAATATTATGAAACGCATTGTTTGCAAGCACTTTTTCATCAAAAAGAATATCTGTTCTTTCATACTCGCAGTTTCCGTCTATTCGTATTCTGTGAAATACACCGGGACGAAATATGATCAGATCGTTTTTTTTCAGCTGATACACTTTTCCGTTTATGATGCCGGAAACATTACCCTTTTTTAAAAATATCATTTCACAAATATCGTGCGTATGAGAAACAAATGTGCTATCGTCAGGCAGAAGAAAGATATAGTGGTTAAACAGGATATTTTTATCCTTAAATTCCGAAACGATATTGACTGGCATAGATTCACCTCCGATTTTGCGTATTGTCAAATGCATTATACACTAAAGCAACATTTTTTGCAATATAAATATACATTTTTTTATATTTTTATTACAAAAAATAAATGTTATTATGATAGTATAAATTTTTTAGTAACAGGGAGATTTTTATGGAACAGTTACATGTAGCAATCATTGGTCAGGGAAGAAGCGGCAGAAATATTCATGGGCACTTTTTCAAATCAGAGAATAACAAAGCATTTCAGGTCGCTGCGGTTGTGGACAAAGATGAAACGAGAAGAAAGAGAGCCGCAGAGGAATATCCGGGATGTGAGGTGTTTGAAAGCCATACAGAGCTTTACGAAAAAAAGAACATCGATTTGGTAATCAATTCTACGTTTTCAAACGAGCATTACGCAATCACAAAGGATTTGCTGGAGCATGGCTTTCATGTTGTTGTGGAAAAGCCGTTTGCAAGGAGCAGATATGAATGCGATAATCTGATCAAAACAGCCCGTGAAAACAATGTGGTTCTCGGTGTGTTTCAGCAGTCGTTTTTTGCTCCGTTTTACCGAAAGGCAAAAGAGGTGATTGCCAGCGGTGTGCTGGGTAAAATCATGCAGATAGATATCACCTATAGCAGCTTATCCCGCAGATGGGATTGGCAGACAACGCAGGTGAAAATGGGAGGAAACATTTATAATACAGGTCCCCATCCCATCGGCTTTGCACTGGGTTTTCTGGATTTTGACGAAAATTGCAGAGTGGTATTTTCAAAGCTGGATCATGTTTTGTCCAGCGGTGATGCCGACGATTACGCTAAAATTATTCTGACGGCGCCGAACAAACCGGTAATTGATGTGGAAATCAGCTCAAACGATGCATATCCGGCTGATCATATTAAGATACTCGGTTCCAAAGGAACTTACAAATCAACCATATCATCCTACGAAATGAAGTATATCATTGACGGCGATAATCCGGAGCAAAAGCTTGTGTTGGATTCGATGAAGGATGAAAACGATTTTCCGGTATACTGCCATGAAAATTTGATCACTCATGAGGAAAAGGGAAAGTTTGACGGCAGCGCATTTGATGTTGGAACGATGCGTTTCTATGAAATGATGTACAATAAAATAACAAATAACGAAAAAATGGCAGTAACACCGGAGCATGCGGCAATGATCATCAGTGTGATTGAACAGGCTCATGCGCAAAATCCGCTGCCTGTCAAATTTTAAAGGAGGAAAAAAGATGTATAAAATAGCAATATTAGGCTGTGAAAACTCTCATGCAAATACTTTTTTGAATTATATCATCAAGGATAAACTGTATACGGATATTGAAGTTGTGGGTGTATACAGCGATGACACCGAGGCTGCCGAAAAGCTGAGCCGAGAATACGGCGTATATGCTGCAAAGAGCTTTGATGAATTTGCAGGAAAGACAGACGGTATTCTTATCACCGCTCGTCACGGTGCCAATCATTACAAATATGCAAAGCCGTATCTCGGCACAGGAATCCCCATGTTTATTGATAAGCCTATCACAATATCGGAAAAAGAGGCTGTTGAACTCAAAAAAGAGCTCATAAAAAATGGTGTCAGGGTTTGCGGGGGATCCGTTTTGAAATATCCCGATATGATCCGTGAACTGAAGAAAAATGTTGCAGAAAAAACCTACGGGCAGTGTTACGGCGGCCTTTTGCGTGCGCCGATAAACATGGTAAACGATTACGGAGATTTCTATTTTTATTCACAGCATCTGGTGCAGGCTATGTGTGAAATTTTCGGATATTATCCCAATTCCGTTAAGGCGTATGTGAATCAAGATGTGATCACCTGTATTGTCAGATACAACGAGTATGATGTAACTTTGGTATACGTTGACGGAAACAATCATTATTATGCCGGAATTAACTGTGAGAAAAATGCCGGATTTTCGGAATTTAAGCTTGACGGATGCTTTGAGCGTGAGTTTGAGACATTTTACGGATTGCTGAAGGGCGGTGAACAGCCTGAATCCTATGATGACTTTATCGCGCCGGTATTTATATTAAATGCAATCGACCGTTCGATCAAAAGCGGCAAAGAAGAAAAAATCACACGGCAGGAAGCTATCGTGTAACGTTGATTTTGAGAGGATGAAAAATATGAATATCGCATTTGCAGGCTTCAGGCACAGCCATATTCTCGGACTTTATGATTCTTGCCTGAAAGAGCCGGAGGTACATATTATAGGCTGTTTTGAAAATGATAATGAAGCAAAAAATGCTGTTGCCTCTTCGCACACAATAGAATTTAATTATAATTTCTATGATGAGATTTTAAATGACAAAAATGTTGATGCAGTGGCAATAGGAGACTATTACGGTATAAGAGGTCAACTTGTAATAAAAGCACTGAAAGCCGGAAAGCATGTGATATGCGATAAGCCTATCTGTACTCAGATCGAGGAGCTTGACGTAATAGAACGGCTCACAGCAGAAAAAAATTTGCAGGTATGCTGTATGCTTGATTTGCGGTATATGCCGCAGATTCCCAAGGTGTGTGAAATAATCAAAAACGGAGAAGTCGGAGAGATTTTAAATATCTCTTTTACCGGTCAGCATTTTCTTGATTACGGCAATCGCCCGTCTTGGTATTTTGAAGCCGGCAAGCACGGCGGTACCATAAACGATATCGCTATTCACGGAATTGACCTAATCCGGTTCATCACAGGGAAAAACCTGTCTGCGATAAATTATGCCGGGGTGCGCAATGCTTTTGCAAGCAAAGAACCGAATTTTAAAGATTCCGCTCATTTGATTGCTGATTTCGGAACAATACGTGTAATGGGTGATGTATCATATGCGGCCCCCGGCTTTGAAGGAATACTTCCGACATACTGGGATTTTTATTTTTGGGGTACAAAAGGAATGATCAACTTCAACTATAAATCCAGGGACATAAGAATATACAAAAAAGCCTGCGAAACCATAGAATGCGAGGAAAGAAAACCGGGGTATCTCAGAGATTTTATGAAAGAAATTGCCGGAGAAAAAACAATGATGAACACGTGCGGCATTTTGCAATCACAAAGACAGGCTTTGGAAATTCAGTGCTTCGCTGATCAGGCGGATAAAAAATAAAAATTATAAGGAACACTAACAAAAAGGATTGCGATTCGTAATTGTTTGAATCGCAATCCTTTTTAATGCCTACTGACCAAATAAAAATTCGCATTATTGCTGACTTTTGAGGGAATATGTGGTATAATAAGTGCAAGGGGAAATGTCGAAATCGGCAAAAACCCTTGCACTTATGTTTTTATGGGAGCTGTAAAAATGTATAAATATAGAAGCAAACAAATCAGTTTGACAGATTTTAATACGCCTGTTGGGATGAAACTTAATCCTGATAATCGTTGGGTAAAGAAAGCCGAAATGATTCCATGGGATGAAATAGAGCAGCGTTATGCAAAGCTTTTCACAAACCGAAAGGGAAATGTTGCAAAACCACTTCGCCTTGCGCTCGGAGCATGTATCATACAAGCTGAATACGGTTATTCCGATGAAGAGGTTGTATTGCAAATTCAGGAAACAGCATATCTCCAATTTTTCTGTGGTTATACGGAATACAATGATGAAAAGCCTCCATTTGATCCGTCATTAATGGTGTATTTCAGAAAAAGACTTACCCCTGATATTTTAGGAGAAATCAATGAAATGATTATCCGCAATTCTGAAAGCAAGGAAAACTCCGACGATGAAGATGAGTCTAATCCGCCCTCAAACAAGGGTACAATGATAGTTGATGCAACATGTGCACCTTCACAAATTAAACAATGAAAAATTTTACAACTTTTACTTGACACTGACAATTTACGAAAAAAGCTTGACAAATCGGCGCAAATGAGGTACACTTATAAAAATAGACGATTGTAAAAGTAAGGCAAAAACAGATTGAGAAAAGCAATTAGCCGCGAAAAATGAAAAATCGTTTTTCAGCATTGTGTAATTATCGTAAGAATCAAAGGCAGCATCACCTAAATCGGTAACATAAAGCTCAATCCCTGTAGTACCAAAAATCAGATAATCAGCCTTTTTAGCATCAATTTCACGGCTGAACACTTTAAAACAAGGATAAGCTGAGAGTCATAACTGAAAGCAAAAAGCTTTTGAATAATCAGAGTTTTGATAAAGCTTTCAAGATAATATTTATGTTTTCTGCCAAAAGTGCTGTAAAAGGCATGGCGAAACCCATATGAGATGAAAGAAGAGAAATCAATATGCTTTTCCAATAGTGAAACAAGCTCGGATTTCTTTTCAGTAAAGGATGTATTAAAATCCTCGTAAATGTCAAAAAGTGATATTTGCGAAAATTTATTATTAGGCATGATTTTTTCTCCGTTTTATTGTTTGGTTTGTTATTTTTGTCAACTTAATTATACCATAAAAACGGAGAAAAATCATCATATATCAACCCAAAAAAAGCCGCTTAAAATCTGGCTTTTCAGACTTTTACAAACGGCTACTAAATAAATAAAAAGGGAGGGATCCTCTTGCAGGACATCAAATTGCTGGGAAAGAAGATATGCATGGATAAATCTCCGCTTCTTCTGCATTATGATCCCGGTGATGACTGGGAAGAGTACTGGCAGGTAATGAAAGGCGACTGGAAGTGTGAGGACGGGTATTTAATCGGCACGGAACCAGGAAATTTCGGAGGCATTTTATTCAGCCGAAAAAGCTATGAACAAAATGTAATGATTAGCTTTACCGTATCGACCGTTCTGCCCGCGACACGCGATTTAAACGCCGTATACTGCGCCCACTGGGATCCGCAGACCGATTATCTGGGAGAATCCTACGTTTGCGGCATCAACGGCTGGTATGAACACAAAAGCGGCATTGAGCGCAATAAAAGCTCCAATCTTTACAGTACCACCAGCCTATATCAATATGTACCCGGCTCCGAAATCCGCCTTTGCGCAGGAGCAATTGACGGACATAATTTTATGCTTGCCGACGGCGAGTTGATTTGCGAAATGATTGATCCGAATCCAATTAAAGGCGGACATGTGGGATTTTCTCCCTACAGCACCGTTTTAAAAATCAAAGACATCGACATTCATGAAATTGTATGGGAACCTTTTGTTCAAACCTATAAACCTGAATTTTAAGGAGAAACAGAGTGAAAATAACTAATGTCCTACTAAATAAAAATTGGCTAAACTACTGACTTTTCAAGCTGTTTATGGTATAATAAGTGCAAGGGGAAATGCAGAAATCGGCAAAAACCCTTGCACTTTTGTTTTTATGGGAACTGTAAAAATGTGTAAATATAGAAGCAAATAAATAAGTCTTACAGATTTCAATACGCCTGTTGGGATGAAACTTAATCCTGATAATCGTTGGGTTAAAAAAGCTGAATTAATTCCATGGGATGAAATAGAACAACGTTATGCAAAGCTTTTTACAAACCGCAAGGGAAATGTTGCAAAATCATTTTTGATGCATATGAAGCTGTTCACATCCCTTTTATGATACAAAAAATGAGGACTTTTGCTGCTGCAATCGTCCTCATTTTTGCTTTGCTCTGCTATGCTAATTAATATCGTGCGGACAGCTAGTATAAAAACTGTCCGCACTGCAAAAAGGAGATGGAGAAGACTTATTGCGTTAATAACCGCTTGATCAGGCTGGCTACCTGAGCACGGGTTGCATTGTCACCCGGGGCAAATCTGTCAGCCGTCATGCCGCTCATCAACCCTACGCTGACTGCCTGGTCAACCGCCTCGGCAGCCCAGGAAGAAACCTGAGCCCCATCTGCAAATCGGCTGATCTGACCTGTTGCTGCTTCTCCTCCGCGGAGCTGA
>JAXEOR010000138.1:0-6646 GCA_034117945.1 Clostridia bacterium
GCGGATTGGTCAATCAAATGAGCGCATTGCTCCAGCACATCATGCAAAAAGCTGCCCGTATCCGGAGCCCCCAGGCGATATTGCCGCCGTTCCTTTGCTTTGAGATGATAGGTGGCATGAAAGGAAAAGGGACAGCGGTTAAACTTTTCCAGCTTGGATACGCTGGCATAAATCCCCTGCCGATACAAAGACTGAACCGTTTTGTCAGACAGCTTCACCTGCTGCCGATCTCCCTCCCGCTCCAAAAGCTCCAGTCTTCCTGCCCATTTGGGCTGATCTGCAAACCATTCTCTCGCCTGATAGTAATCTTCCGGATGCTCCGCCATTTTGGCAAAGGTATATCCCGGTGCGCTGACTGCAGGCAGGACAGATTCCGTCTTGATATCCGGAAACAGTTCACAAATCCGGCGAATGATGTTAGAAGGCGCCCGGGCAGTTTGATCCATATCTGCTTTTCGATAAGTAACAATCAGCTGCTTTTGCGCCAGCGAAATGACCTTATAAATAATTTCCTGCTCCATATAGGCTGATTTTTGGCGGCCTACAGCAGTTTCCAGTCCAAAGGCCTCCAGCACATCCCGCTCGGTGCCGTCCAGCAAACCGCCCCGGATGCCCGAAGCAGGAAATTCCCCCTCGTTCACACCGATCACAAACAGGCAGTTCACCTGCTCTCCCACAAACCGATCCGCAGAGGTGACCGTCACGCTATCCAGACAAGGAGGAACAGAACCGATAGAGCAGGCGCAAAAGCCCTCCTCCAGCAAATCCATAAATTTAGAAAAGGAGCCCTGCTCCTCTCCCGCCAGCGCTGCCACCTGATCCAGCACATGAAGCAAAGCGTTCCACAGCTGACGGTATTCCTCGCTTTGCTGCTGCCGCCCTTCCTGCCGAAGCTGTTCTGTTTTTTCCGCAAGACGGTCATACATGCCCAGTTCCTCCAAAAAGAGAAACAACGCCTTGGTCTGCTCCCGATAAGGACGCTTTCCTGCCGTTCTCTCCCTAAGCCGCAGCAAAGGCCGAACCAAAAGCTCTCTGCCCTGTTCAATCGTGTCCCGGCAATAGCCGCAGTCCTCCTCAGAAAAAGCCCGATCCAGCTTTTTTCTCCAAAGCTCCTCGTCCGTCCACACATTGCCGAAGATACCGTAAGCCAGAGCGAAATTTTCCAAAGCATCGCCATCCTCTTTGGAAATAGGGCTGAAATAGGATTTCACAAAATGAAACACCGACTCATAATTCCACCGATATTCAAAAATATCCCGCACAGACAGCAAAAAGCTGACCAAGGGGTGAGTGGTCACCTGTTCCTTTTGGTCGGTAAAATAGGGAATTTCAAACAGAGAAAACACCTGTTCCAGCACATCCTCATAGCCGCTCAATTCCCGGGCTACCACGGCAAAATCCCGATATCGAAAGCCCGCCTCCCGACAAAGCCTTACAATTTCCGCCGCCACCATTTCAGCCTCTTCATAAGGATGATCGGCCGCAAAAATACGAATTCCCTCAGGCACACCTTGCTTTGTTTGATAAGGATAAGCAAAATATTGCTCAGACAAAAAGGCAAGATCGGCCGCTCTGCTTTCCTGCCCTCCCTGCACCCGAACGAAGGAAGGGTGCAGCGCCGAAAAAGCCTCAATATTGCGAACGGTAGACCAAAAGCACAGCTTGGTATCCGGTTTGCTTGCACAATCCTCCGTAACCAAACCAATCAGCACCCGGCTGCACAACCCCTCCAATGCAGAAATCACCTTTCTTTCCTGAGGGGTAAATCCGCTGAAATAATAAAGAATAAGGGTGGTATCCTGTAAATCCGCTTCCTCCGACTGTTCTGAAAGAAGGCGGGTCAGTCTGGTCAGGTCATCATCTGCATCCCTTCCGGCAGTCTCCAAAAGCTCCAGATACTGCTGATAAATCAGGGATAAATCCGCCAGCTTTTCCTGTAAATAAGGATGCTGGCTCATCTGCTCCCCCTTTTCCCGCAGCACCTGGGGGGTAATATCCGCATGCTTTAGCTCTGCAACTGTTTTGCAAAGGGTATCTGCAAAGCCCTTCTTCTCCACGCTGGATTTATAAACGGTCATTTTAGAAGCGCATTTTTGCAGTGCACGTTCCATTAAAATCAGCTTGGAAGAACCGCTTAAATATTCTCCCTCCGTCCCTGTTTGTTCAAACAGCTGCTGAGCAAAACGACGAAAGCTGGTAACAACCGTTCCCGTGCGCTGCAAATCCAAAAAGGAGGTCTCTCCTGACAGGGAAAACTGCTCCGGTACAATCAAAATCGACTTGCCGCTTTTTTGGGCTTCTTGTCTGCAATATTCCTGTAAGGCATCCCGATCCATTCCGTAAAAAAAACAAAGTCCCATCCCCGCACTCCCTTCCCAAGGTTTGTTTACATTTATTATATCACTTTTCCTGACTCTCCGCAATAAAATCAGGCTGATTTTTTTGGAGTCTTATCCGGGCAGCAAAAAGCGTACCTCATAGAAGCACTGCTCCTGTAAGATACGCTTTTTTGATTAATCCAGCTCTTTTAAGCCGGTATATAACTCATAGTACCTGCCCTTCATTTCCAAAAGCTGCTCATGAGTGCCCCGTTCGATGATTTCCCCATGCTCCAGCACCATAATGGCGTCAGCGTCCCGGACGGTGGACAGCCTGTGAGCAATCACAAAGGTGGTTCTGTCCGCCATCAAGCGATCCATTCCTTTTTCAATCAGCTTTTCTGTTCTGGTATCCACCGAGCTGGTGGCCTCGTCCAGCACTAAAATCGGCGCACGGGACAAGGATGCCCGGGCAATATTCAGCAGCTGCCGCTGACCCTGGGACAAATTAGCCCCATCCCCTTCCAGCATGGTCTGATATCCGTGAGACAGCCGCTTGATAAAGCCATGAGCGCTGGCGGTTTTCGCCGCCTGAATCACCTCTTCATCTGTCGCGTCCGGTCTGCCATACCGAATATTTTCCATCACCGTTCCGGTAAACAGGTGGGTGTCCTGCAATACCATGGCGATGTTTGCCCGCAGCACAGACCGTTTGATATCCCGAATGTCCACTCCGTCAATGGTAATCTTACCCTGATCAATATCATAAAAACGATTCATCAGATTGGTGATGGTGGTCTTTCCCGCACCGGTGGAGCCCACAAACGCCACCTTCTGCCCGGGCTTGGCATACAAAGAAATATCCTTTAAAATCACCTTATCGGGGTTGTAACCGAAAGTAACATGGTCTAACACCACATTTCCTTTCATATCCGGCATATCCAGCGCATCCTCCCGATCCGGCTTCTCCTCTTTGGCATCCATCACCTTAAACACCCGCTCCGCACCGGCCAAAGCGGAAAAGATGGTATTCATCTGGGTGGAAATTTCATTAATCGGACGGGCAAAATGATTTGCATAATTTACAAAAATAGTAAGTCCTCCTACCGTCAGGGCAAAAATACTGCCCGGAGAAACCCTTCCGGTCAGAGTCATATGGCAAAACACGCCCCCCACTCCGGCAGTCAGCGCATAGCTGATTTTGCTGATGTTTCCCATAATCGGCCCCATAATACCGCCGAAGAACTGGGCAAAAATCTGTTTGTCCCGCAGATCATTATTCAGCAGTGAAAATTCCTCAACACATTCCTCTTCGTGATTGAATACCTTTACCACCTTCTGCCCGGTAACCGATTCTTCGATATAGCCGTTCATTGCACCCAAGGCGGCCTGCTGAGCCGAATAATACCGACGACTTTTTTTTGCCACAGCAGAGCCCCCAAACACAAATATAGGGATAAACAATACCGTAATGGCAGTCAGTACCACATTGGTGTAAATCATGAAAAGCAAGGTACCAACCAACGTAACAATCCCTGAAATCAAGCTGACAACGGTAGAATCCAGCATGGTACCGACGTTATCCACATCATTGGTAAACCGGCTCATGACCTCTCCGGTAGAATTGGTATCATGGAAACGAACCGGCAGGGACTGCACCTTGCAAAACAGGTCGTTTCTGATTCTCTGAATGGTTCCCTGAGAAATATAAAGCATCAGCTTGCTCTGCCCATAGGTTGCCCCCACAGAAACCAGATAAATGATTCCCAGGCACAAAATTCCTGTCATCAGATATGCCACTGTCTCAGCAGACCCCGCAGAACCGGTCAGTCCCTGCAAAAGGGGCACCATCCGGCCTGTCACCGAAACAATTAGCCGATCTGCAAAATCATTTCTGGACGGAACGCCCGCAACGTGATTGATGATAGGAGACAGCATATAGGATCCCAAAAGAGAGGTTACCGTGCTTAAAATCATGCATAAAAAGACCCAGATAAACCGATATCGGTAAATGCCGATATACCCCAGCAGCCGCTTTAAAACGCCCTTAGAATTTTTAGGCTTTCCGCCGGCCGCCTGCTGACCGTGCCGGGGGCCGTGTCCGGGGCCCGGTCCGCCGCCCATGGGAGGCTTCTTTACAGCCACCGGAGCGGAATGATACTGCTTTTGCAACTCTGATAATGATCTGGCCATTAGGCTTCCTCCCTTCTGTCCATTTGGGAATAATAAATTTCCTGATACTCCTTGTTGTCTGCCAGCAGCTGTTCATGGGTGCCCAGTCCGGTGATGCAGCCCTCATCCATGACCACAATCATATCAGCATCCATAACAGAAGAAATTCTTTGGGCAATGATAATTCTAGTGGAACCGCTCAGTTCCTCCCGGAAAGCCTTGCGAAGATTCGCCTCTGTCGCCGTATCCACTGCGCTGGTGGAATCGTCTAAAATTAAAATTTTCGGTTTTTTCAGCAACGCTCTGGCAATACATAGGCGCTGCTTCTGTCCGCCCGATACATTCACGCCCCCCTGCCCAAGCTCCGTCTGATAGCCTTTGGTAAAATTACGAATAAACAAATCCGCCTGAGCATAGGAGGCCGCCTTCTTTATTTCCTCCTCAGAGGCTGTTTCATCTCCCCACAAAAGGTTATCCTCTATGGTACCGGAAAACAGAACATTTTTTTGCAGAACAATGCCGATCCCGTCCCGCAAATGCTCCATGGAATAATCCTTCACATTCACCCCGTCTACCAGCACCTCACCCTCGTCTGTATCATACAAACGAGGGATTAAGGAAACAAGAGAGCTTTTCCCGCAGCCTGTGGAACCGATAATCCCCACTGTTTTTCCTGCAGGAATGTGAAGATTGATGTGATCCAAAACCAGTCCCTCGCTGTCCTTATAATATCGGAAGCTCACATTGCGGAAATCAATTTCTCCGCGGCTCACCTTCAGATCCTTCTTTGCGGCGTCTTCGTCTGTCAGGTCAATTCTTTCATCCAGCACTTCGCATACCCGTCGGCTGGAGGCCAGTGCTCTGGAGGACATCATGAAAAGCATGGTTACCATCATCAAAGAAAACAAAATTTGATTTACATAGGTTAAAAAGGCAGATAAATCGCCCACTTCCATGCCAAAGCCCGTCTGCACAAAGTCAATAACCTGATTGCCCCCAAACCACAAAACCAGCAGGGTTGTGAAGTTCATCAGCAGCATCATCAGCGGCTGCATAAAAATCATAATATTCATGGCGCTGATCCCGGCCTGTTTCAATTCCTGATTCGCAGAAGCAAATTTCTCTTTCTCAAAATTTTCCCGTACAAAGGATTTCACCACACGCACGTTGGTCAGGTTTTCCTGGACGGTAGAATTCAAGGAGTCAATCTTTGTCTGCATTTTTGTAAATCTGGGAAAGCCCTTCCGAATGATGATAAACTGGACCACCAAAATAATGGGAACCATAACCGCCAGAATGATCGCCAGTCTCGGATTCAGCAAAACCGCCATAATCACTGCCCCAATCAGCATTCCCGGCGCTCTCAGGCAAAGCCGCAGCAGCATGTTCACAAAATTCTGAATCTGTGTAATATCGTTGGTCAGCCGGGTCACCAGGGATCCCGTGGAAAACTTATCAATATTGGCAAAAGAAAATTTCTGAACCTTTCGATAGACGTCCTGCCGTAAATCAGCAGCAAAATTGACCGACGCCTTCGCCCCAAAAAAAGCGCCTCCAACGCCCCCCAGCAGCATCAGCACAGCCGTTCCCGCCATGGCGGCGCTGATCGCCATAATGTATCCGCTTCCCTGCCCTGTTTGCCCCACGCTTCCGATTCCCTGATTGATGATTTGGGCTAAAAATTTAGGCAGCAGCACTTCGCCGATAACCTCAACAATCATACAAATGGGTCCCAGAATAAAATAAATCCAATAGGGCTTTGCATATTTCATCCATCGTTTCAAATGAAATCATCCTTTCTTTGTTTTTCCTCCAACTGCTTTAAATTCTGCAAAACTCTGCTTAAAATTCTTTGCACATGCTCCAGATCCTCCTGGTCAATCCCCTCAAAAATCTCCAGATTAATAGCCTGAAACAGGGCGCGCGACTGATCTACAACCCGTCTTCCCTTGGGAGTCAGCCCGATTTCGTGATATCTTTCATCTCCCCGAGAAATTTTTTTCTCAATGTAGCCGCCCTGCACCAGCTTTTTGATGGTGACAGTCACTGCCGCAGGACTAATATCAAATTCCTTCGCAATTTCCCTTTGAGAGGGCATTTCTTTGTGCTGGGACAAAAACATCAGCAAAACATGCTGGCTGTGGTGTACCCCCAGC
>JAXEOR010000139.1:0-10038 GCA_034117945.1 Clostridia bacterium
TGCCGCAGAGCTTGGTATCTGCATAGATACTCTTAAATCCTGGCTCAAGCGTGCCGGATTTCAGCCTGGGGCAACCGACCGGCAAAACCGTAATGACAAGCGTCAGCGTGAGCTTGAAGCTGAAATACGCGCTCTTCGAAATGTGCATATTCAATCACGGGAACAATGTATGTGAGCTTTGTATCGTCTAATTGAACGAGTTTATTCACCACCATATTGAGTTTATCAATACCTTCATTTTCGCAAATATTTTCAAGAATAACCTCCCATCTATGTAGAAATTCATTTTGTTGTCTTCAACCTTAACAGCAACTCCTTCCATAGGAGGAAGCTGCTCTTTGATTTGGTTGTATAACAATTTTGAGTTCATTCTCCTTCTCTCCTTCCATTTTAAATTTGGATATTAAAAAAGACAGCAATCTCTGTTATAGAAACTGCTATCCTCTTTATCGTATTTAGTTGTATTGTCTCCTGTTCGTATCTAAGAACAAACGGAGCGTCATCCATATTGTACACGATTTGAATTTCATGTTTTTTCTTCTCTGTTGATCTTTCGCAAAATCATTAAAAAACGCCCTGTTTTTAAGGTGTCTCCTGTTCAATTCCTGTGCAAACGGGGGTGGCATCTACTATTTACTTCCCACACGGATTTTTGCAAAAATGCTCAAAAACCGCATAAAAATGGGACAATTTAGATGGCATCTAAATTGTCCGCGATTTCTGGAGCTACCGATCCGATTCGAACGGACGACCTGCTCATTACGAGTGAGCTGCTCTACCTGCTGAGCCACGGTAGCATAAGTGAAAAAAGAACCTGCCGTTCTTTTTTCACAACAAATATTATACCAGCAAACAAGCCTGTTTGTCAAGCCCTTTTCTCATTTATTTTTGAAACCGGCACTGGGCGAAATGCCATGCGTCCGCACACATCTCATCAATTCCGAATTTTGCTTCCCATCCCAGCTCCGCCTTAGCCTTGGAGGGATCTGCATAGCACTGGGCAATATCCCCGGGGCGGCGGTCTGTAATCTGATACTTTACTTCCCTTCCGCTGGCTTTTTCAAAGGCCTTTACCACCTCTAAAACAGAATATCCGTTGCCCGTACCCAAATTATAAATATCCACGCCGGAGCGGTTTGCAATGCGCTCCACCGCCTTCACATGCCCCAAGGCCAAATCCACCACATGGATGTAATCTCTCACGCCGGTACCGTCGGGAGTGTCATAATCATCCCCATAAACGTTCAGGCAGTCCAGCTCGCCTGTGGCCACCTTTGCCACATAAGGAACCAGGTTATTGGGAATACCGTTGGGATCCTCTCCGATCAAGCCGCTTTTGTGAGCACCGATGGGATTGAAATACCGCAGCAGCACAATACCCCACTCCGGATCGGACACAAAAATATCCTGCAAAATCCGTTCAATCATCAGCTTGGTGCTGCCGTAAGGATTGGTGGTATGCAGGGGGAAATCCTCCTTGATCGGCACGGAGGCCGGATCGCCATACACCGTTGCAGAGGAGCTGAACACAAGTTTCTTCACGCCATGCTCCTTCATCACCCGGCATAAAATCAGCGTGCTGAACAGATTGTTTTCATAATACCGGATGGGCTGACTCACCGATTCCCCCACCGCTTTTAAACCGGCAAAATGAATGACCACCTGAATGTCCTGCTCGTCAAAAATTTTTTCCACAGCCGCCTGATCCAGCAGATCTGCTTCATAAAAAGGAAATTCCTTTCCGGTAATTTTTTTAATATCCTCGATTGCCTGGGGCTTGGAATTGACAAAATTATCAACCACAACAATCTCATACCCCGCATTCAAAAGCTCCACGCAGGTATGGCTGCCGATATACCCCGCGCCTCCCGTGACTAAAATACTCATCCAACTCACCCTTTCTTCCGTTTGATTCTATTATACTATATTTTCCGGGCAAATGCACTACTTTTTTTGAAAAAAACCCAAATTTTTTTCCAAAGCCGCCGCCAGCTGCTTTTGATACAGACCGGCAACCTCCTCCGGCGATATAATCACAATTCCTCCCCCAAAGCCAAAGACCCAAGAGAAAAACCAAGGGCTGACCGCCACTCTCACCGTCACCTCAAACTGATCCCCGTCCGGGAACAAGGTCACATCCTTTCCAAACCGATCCAAAACCGCCCCCGCCAGCTCTCCGCTGCAGCGCAGGCGAACCAGCTGCTCCTCCCCACCGAACATACCAAACATTTTAGAGGAATAGGCTCCCACGTCAAACTGCTCAAACAGCTCCTGTCCCTGTCTTTTTTGCTTCAGCTGGCGCAGCCGTTCCATTTTATCCACCCGATAATGCTTAATTTTCTGCGCTTCTGCATCATACCCGATCAGGTAATACCGCTCATCCTGCCAGGTAAGAGCCCAAGGGCTGATCTGATACTCCTTTCCCTGGTGACGGTACTGCTTTTCCTTTTCTGGCGTTAAGTCAAAATAATAAAACCCGATCTGCATATTATCGCTGATGGCACTGTGAATTCTGTCTACATTATAATAAATGCTTTCATTCATGGTTTTGACCCGATTGGCCACATACACCTGCCGCTGCAGGGTGCGACCCTCATAAATACTTGCCAGCCCCTCCAGCTTTCGGATCAGCTCATTGCTCTTTTTTCTGGTGATGAACCGGGAGGCCTGCACTGCATCCACCAAAAGCTTCAGCTCTGCCAGTTCAAAATCCCGGGAAGCAAGATAATACCCATAGGTCTTTTCCTTTCTTCCCACAATGTCCATTCCGAAATAACGCAGGGCTTCAAAATCGTCGTACAGGCTTTTGCGTTCCGCAGAAATCCCCTGCTCCTCCAAGGCGCAGATGATAGACGAAATCGTCATGGGATGCTGCTCGTCTGTCCGCTCCCAAAACAGCTTTGCAAGAAACAGCAATTTCAGCTTTTGATTTGCTCCCCTGGCCATAAAGTTCCCCTCTTTCCTATCCGTCGCTAACGCTCCAGTGCCTCATACTGGGCCCGCAGCAATTGATAATACATGCCCCGTTTCTCCAGCAGCTCCCGGTGCGTTCCGGCCTCCTTCACGCCCCCCTCTGCGATACACATAATACAATCCGCCTGCTTGATGGTAGACAAGCGGTGCGCAATGATAAAGGAGGTTCTTCCCTCCAGCAGCCGTTCTAAGGCCTTTTGAATCAAGCGCTCCGTTTCGGTATCAATGGTGGAGGTGGCCTCGTCTAAAATCAGAATTTTGGGATCTGCCAGCACCACCCGGGCAAAGGACAGCAGCTGCCGTTCCCCTGCGGACAGCTCGCTGCCCCGCTCAGAAATTCTGGTATGATACCCTTGGGGCAGCTTTTGGATAAATTCGTCTGCATAAATGGCCTTTGCCGCCTGGATACATTCCTCGTCCGTTGCGTCCAGCCGGCCGTAACGGATATTGTCCAGAATCGTCCCTTCAAACACAAAGCTGTCCTGCATCATAATGCCCATTTGAGAACGGAGGGAATGAAGGGTCACCCGGCTCACGTCATGCCCGTCAATCAGCACCCTGCCCGACCGCAGATCATAAAACCGGCTGATCAGATTGACCACCGTTGTTTTTCCCGCTCCCGTAGGACCCACCAGCGCAATGGTCTGGCCGCTTTTCACCTGAAAGGATACGTTCTCCAGCACAGTCTGCCCCTCCTCATACCCAAAGGTGACATGGTCAAAGGTTACATCCCCCTTGATGGGAGGCAGCTCCACCGCATCCGGCGCATCCTTCAGATCGGGCTCTGTTTCCATAATATCAAATATGGCTTCCAGATTAGCCATGGCGGTCAGCATCTGGTTATAAATCACGGACATATTGTTGATGGGCTGCCAAAACCGAGTGATATAGCCGGAAAAGGCAAAAATAATTCCCACAGTCATCAAATTTTCTCCCAGCAGCAGCCAGCCCACAAAGTAAGTCGCTACCGTTCCCAGCACCCCGATAATATCAATACAGGGCAGAAAAATCTGATTCAGCCGAAAGACGTGAAGCCAGGTATCCACGCAGGCCTGATTCAGCCCGTCATACACCTGTGCATTTTGTTTTTCCCTGGTAAAGGCCTGAATGATTTTCACACCCATAATATTTTCATGCACATAGGCGGTCCGGTTGGAATTTTTATAATTGGTCTGCACCTGCCAGTAATGAATGGTGTTTTTAAACCCAAACACCACCAGTGCCAGAGGAATGCAGGTAATCAGGCTCACCGCCGTCAGCCTCACGTCAATGGTGAGCATCAGCACGATAATGGCAATCAAGGTGACAAAATCCGTCACCAGATTGACAATCCCGTCTGACAACAGGTTTGCCAGAGCGTTGATATAATTGGTCAGCCGCACCAGAATTTTACCGGTCGGCCGGTCGTCAAAAAACTGAAAGGACAGGGTCTGGATATGCGCAAACAAATCCTTGCGGAGATCATAAATCACCCAGTATCCCATTTTATTCATCAAAAATCCCTTGGCGATGGTCAGCCCCGCCTGGGCGCATACCAGCAGCAAAAACACCCCCACCGCCGCAAAAATACCGGGAATATTCCCCGCCGGGATCAAATCGTCCAGAATAATTTTTGAAATATACGGCCCCCCCAGAGAGCAGACAGAAGCCACCCCCATCAATACCAAGCCGCCGAACAGCTCCAGCTTGTACTTGGCCACATAGGCGCCGATCTTTTTCAGCTGCTGGGGATTCCACTTGCGCTGAATGACCTCATCCTCAAAATAAGTATTTCTAGCCATTCTGATCACCTCCCAGAATTTCTGCGGCACTGTCGCCGTACTGCTCCCGGTAAATCCGGGCATACCGCCCGTTTTGCGCAATCAGCTCCTGATGGGTGCCCCGCTCCGCAATCCGGCCGTGATCCAGCAAAATAATCTGATCTGCATCCTGCACAGAGGACACCCGGCTGGCCACAATCAACAGAGAATGGGGATGCTGCATCTGACGGATGTTATGTAAAATCAGCTGCTCCGTTTCGTTGTCCAGAGCTGAGGTGGAGTCATCCAGGATCAAAATGGGTGCCTCCTTCACAAAGGATCTGGCCATGGAAATCCGCTGCTTCTGCCCTCCAGACAGGCCGATCCCCCGCTCTCCCACGATGGTATCATAGCCCAGCTCCATCTGAGAAATGAATCCGTGAGCGTCGGCCTGCACGGCCGCATGCTCCACCTTCTCCTGTGAAATCTGATCGTTTTCATAGGCAATATTGGAATCAATGGTGTTGGAAAACAAAAAGACATCCTGATTGACATAAGACACAGCCTTGCGCAGCTGCTGCAGATTATATTGGCGCACGTCAATTCCGTCCACCGTGACCCGCCCCTCCGAGCAGTCATAAAAACGGGGGATCATATTGACCAGCGAGGTTTTTCCGCTGCCGGTTGCGCCTAAAATGCCCAGCTTGCTGCCCAAGGGCAGCTCCAGGCTCACATGATCCAGAATCCTGTTGCCGTCATACACCAAAGAAACATCCTCAAAGGCAATGTCTCCCCGAATGATCGGATGCTCCACCGGCTGCTCAGGGGTTACAATGGCAGGCTCCTGCTCCAAAAAGCCAAACATTTTTTCTCCCGAAACCAGAGCGTTCTGCACCGTAGTGGTGTAGGTTGCAATCAAATTGATAGGATTCATCAAATAATTCACATACGTTGTAAAGGCCACCAGGGTTCCTAAGGAAATCCGATCCTGGATCACAAAAATACCGCCTACCAACAGGGTGGTCATATAAGGACAATTCCCCAAAAGCAGCAGCTTCCAATACCGATTGGCCCACAACCGCACCAGCTTGAAATGCAAAAAGGTAAAGGCCTTGTTTTCCCGATCCAGCTTTTCCTTTTCAAATTCCTCTCTGGCAAAGGCACGCACAATCCGAACCCCGTTCAGATTCTCCTGAGCCACGGTGGAAATTCTGGAAGACTGCTCCCGGATATCCACATATACCGGCCGGATTTGCTTGGCATAGGATTTGGTGGTATGAAACACCAGCGGCAGGCAGGCATATGCGCACAGCGTCATCACCGGATTTAAGGAAAACAGCACCACGCTGGCCATTACAAAGGAAAAAACAGACTCAAAAATAGCCGGAAACGTAGAGGCGAAAATATTTTTCACATTTTCAGCATCTACCGTCAACACCGTAAGCAGATTGCCCGTTTTGGCTTTATTAAAGGTTTCAAAAGACATTTTGAAAAACTTTCTCAGCAAGCAGCCCCGCATTTCAATAACCGCTTTTAAGGTGTTGGTTTCCAGCAAATAATTTTTTGTGAAATTCACTCCGTGACGAACCAGCGTCACACATACCATAGCAATCAGCAAGGGAACCAGCAGTCTCCCCTGCCCCTGCTCATACACCTGATCAAACAAAATCTTTGTCAGATAAGGATTTACCATATTCAGCCCGATCATGGCCACCGACAAAAAATAGCAAAAAATCAAAATCTTTTTGTACGGCGTGAAAAATTGCCAGGCTTTTCGGAATATCTCCATCTCCCCCACCTCGATTCCGTTTTTGACACCTGCATCTGCTCCCTGTCAGCTTTTCAAATAAGCCGGCAGAAAATAGGATCGGGTTTATTATAACACAGTTATTTTAGAAAGTGAATTCTCAAATTTCTGCCCCATTCCAGAAATTTTCGTTTTCAGCCCGATTAGCCGCCTTTTTTCTTTTAAATCCTTAAAAAAGGTAACTTTCTTAGCCTTTTCCTTGCTTTTTCCGGAGAAATATGGTATACTGATTTCAAACAAGCCTATCTTGAACCAAATGCTGTTTTCTCAACATTTTACAGAATCAAGGGGCGAAAAATCTCTTATCATTCCTTGCTCCGCTGATAAGAGAGATTTTAAGATTATTTGTGCCGGGCGGAGCAGCAGAATGGAGATTACCTATGATTACCAAGGAATTGATTGATTTGCTGCATCAAGGAGCCAGCATCCAGCGGTGGAACGATCATCTCAGGCCGCACAAGGGCTTTACCGAGCTGGACAAGCAGGCGCACAAGCTGTTTTACATGTATGCCTTAAAAAAATTCGAGCCGGAAGGCTCCCTGGACGAACAGCTTTTGATTGAAGGCTGTATCTTTGAATATCTCCACAGAATTATTTTAACCGATATCAAGCCTCCTGTGTTTCACAAGCTGATGGAGGAAAAGGGTGAACAGATCAACCGCTGGGTTTTAGAGGAGCTGCGGTCTGCCTGCGTTCCGGTGCGGGGCGATTTTTATGAAAAATTCCAGCAATATTTGCTGGATCCCGATTACGGAAAGCGAGAAAAATCCATTATTTCAGCAGCACACTATCTGGCCACTGCATGGGAATTTGCCATTGTATATTCCTTTTCCTCGGCTTTGTATGACATTCAGTCAGTCAAGGCGGAAATTGACGGGGAAATTGCCCAGTATTTTTCCCTGCCCGGTGTGCAGCAGTATTATACCGACATTAATCTGAAAAATTTTCTCAATCTGGTTGGGCAGCTGAGGCTGCAGCAGCGCTGGGCTCGGTGCTATCGGATCCCGGAAACCTCCGTGTTGGGGCACATGATGATTGTGGCGGTGCTATCCTATTTATTTACTCTGGAAATCGGGGGCTGCCCCAAACGGCTGTGCAACAATTTTTACGGCGGCCTGTTTCATGATCTGCCCGAGGTGCTCACCCGGGATATTGTGTCTCCGGTGAAGCGCTCTGTGGAGGGGCTGGACGATATTATTAAGGAAATTGAAAATGACGCTTTGGAGCAGAAAATTTTCCCCCTGCTCCCTCCCTCCTGGCGGGACAAGCTTCATTATTACATTCAAGAGGAATTCAAAAGCAAAATTATTCTGGACGGGCATGTGGTTTACTGCTCCAGCGACGAGATCAATCTTCATTATGATAGCGAGGCCTTCAACCCCTTAGACGGAGAATTGATCCGGGGGGCGGATCATCTGTCCGCTTATATCGAAGCCTATCTGTCCATTCAATACGGGATCCGCTCCGATTCCCTGATCAGCGGACAGCAAAATTTATATCCTCTGTACAAAAACAAAGCCATCGCAGGGTTGGATATGGAGCAATACTTTACGATGTTTACTACAAAATAGGAGATGAAACCATGGCAATTGAGCAAGTGAGGCAGCATTTCAAACAATGGGGAGAGGAGGACAGAATTCAGGAATTTGACGTATCCAGCGCCACGGTAGAGCTGGCGGCTCAGGCTCTGTCCTGCAGTCCTGCCCGCATTGCCAAAACCCTTTCCTTTCACGGCCCTGCAGGTCCCATGTTAATTGTGGCAGCGGGAGACGCTAAGATTGATAATCAAAAATACAAGCAAGTCTTCGGAATGAAAGCCAAAATGCTGTCATACGAGGAGGTAGAGCCCCTGATCGGCCACCAGGTAGGAGGGGTTTGCCCCTTTGGGATCCGCCAGGGGGTTTTGGTATATTTAGATGAATCCTTGAAGCGCTTCACTACCGTATTTCCCGCCTGCGGCAGTGCCAACAGCGCCATCGAGCTGACCTTGCCCCAGCTGGAGCTGTACTCCGGCTTTGAAAAATGGATTGACGTTTGCAAAGGGTGGCAGGAATGAACAAAACAATTCTTCAAAAAAAATCTGCGGTCATTCCTCTTGCTCTGTTTTGCTGCCTGCTTTGGGGCAGTGCCTTTCCCTGCATCAAAATAGGATACCGGCTGTTTGCCATTCCCTCAGAGGCACCTGCGTCTCAAATTTTATTTGCGGGCTGCCGGTTTACCCTGTCAGGCATTTTCACCATTCTGATCGGCAGCTTGCTGAACCGGTCATTTTTACGTCCGGTACATGGCTCCTGGAAAAGAATTTTTGCCCTGAGCCTGACCCAAACGGTGCTGCAATATCTGCTGTTTTATATCGGCCTGGCTCACACCAGCGGCGTGAAGGCCTCTATTATGGAGGGCACCAGCGTGTTTTTCGCCGTGCTGATCTCCTGTCTGATTTTCCGGCAGGAGAAGCTGACTCCCAAAAAGCTGGCGGCATGTCTGATCGGGTTTGCAGGCGTTGCTCTGGTGAATTTGTCCAAGGAGCAAATGAACTTTTCCTTTACTCTGCTGGGAGAAGGCTTTCTTTTACTGTCCAACATCGCTTATGCCACCTCCTCCGCTATGATCTGCAAATTTTCCAAGCAGGATGATCCGGTCATGCTCAGCGGATATCAGTTTTTACTGGGAGGCGGGCTGATGATTCTGTTGGGCGGGGCGGCAGGAGGAAGGCTGCCTGTGGTCACCCCCGTCGGACTTTTGATGCTGGGATATCTGGCGGTGCTTTCCGCTGCGGCCTACTCTCTGTGGGGCATTCTGTTAAAATACAACCCTGTCTCAAAAATTGCGGTGTACAGCTTTACCAACCCCATTTTCGGCGTGTTGCTGTCTGCCCTGCTGCTGCAGGAGCACAGCCAGGCCTTTGGCATAATCGGGCTGGCGGCGCTGGCTTTGGTCTGCACCGGCATCTTTTTAACCAACCGTGAAGCCTTGTAAGCAACATTTTTGCATACAAAAAGCTCCCCCTGCCAAAAGGGCGGAGCTTTTGTTTTCATTCAATTCTGTTCTCCCGAAGGCTCCTCCAAAGCCTGTGGCTGCTGTTCCGCCTCCGGCTGATTTCCTTCCATCACTGCAGCAAACTCCTTCTCGTCCAGCACCTCCCGTTCCAGCAGGGCTTGGGAAACCGCATGGAGCTGATCCATATGCTCCTCCAAAAGGGCAATCGCCTTTTGGTAACAGTCGTCTACAATCCGATGAACTTCTTCATCAATCTCTGCTGCAATTTCCTCGCTGTACTGCTTGGAATGACCGAAATCACGGCCGATAAACACTTCATCCTGTGAGGATTTATAGGCGATAGGCCCTAATTTATCACTCATGCCATAGGAAACCACCATTTCCCGGGCGATCTGGGTGGCATGCTGAATATCCCCGGAGGCTCCCGTTGTAACATCCTTGATAACCAGCTTTTCCGCCGCCCGGCCGCCCATGGACATTACAATATTTTCCAGCATCTGTTCCTTGGTCACATGGTTATCG
>JAXEOR010000140.1:0-24703 GCA_034117945.1 Clostridia bacterium
AGCTTCACCACGGCTATTTTCTCCCCAATTTCTGATCCAAAAAGTCTAAAAACATCTTCCAGTCATAATGGGTAATGCTGTGCTCCCCTGTTTTCATATGATAGCCGATGCAGCCCTCATGATATCCCCGGTTTACCTCAATCGGCTCCTTCGGCAGCACAACACCCTTTTTGCCGTAAAGAGCATAGGCCTCTCCGGCCATCCGGCAGGACAAGCGCTCCGCCTTCGGATCTGCCCAATCGTCCTCCGAGGAGCTGGCCACATAAACCAGCCTTGGCGCAAAGGCCGCAAGAAGCATATGCTGATCCACCGGAAGAAGCTCCTCCTGATCGTTATAGTTCCGGTAATTCTCACAAAACCAATCGGTAATATTAATATTTTTGATATGATCGCCGCCCTTGGTTCTGTGCATTGCCGCTCCAGTACAGCCGGAATTGTTGGAAATGGCACAGTAAAACCGCTGATCGGTGGCACCGCACCACAGGGCTGTTTTTCCCCCTCTGGAATGGCCTGCTACCGTAACCTTTTCGCTGTCAATCCGCCGGTCGGTTTCAATATAATCCAGCACTCTGGAGGCACCCCAGCTCCATGCGGAAATGGTTCCCCATGCGTTAGAGCCTCTGTCTCTTTCATCCGGCGTGAACAAGGGGAAAACACCCCGTCTGTAATTTGCCTTGTGATCCCAGTCCGGTGCTACGCCGCTGGTAGGCATAATAAACAGTGCATATCCTCTTCTGATGATTTCCCGGATATCCACATATGCAAAATCAATGCTGTTTTCCAAATCAACCCTGTCTTCCTCAAATTCATGCATCACATATACAAAGGCAGGCAATTTTTCTGTGACCTCCAAAGGAAAATAGGCATAGACAGGAAAGCGGTATCCGGAAAAATGGATAGTGATTTTTTCAAATGTTATGTTCTGCTCTCCGAAGCCTCTGACCTTCTTTTCCGTTTGAAACCACAGATCCCGAGGCCGTTCCACCGGCCGAACCCCATAGACGTACTGGGAAAATAAATTCATAATTTCCGGCCGTCTGAATTGCTCCCATTTTTCTGCACTTTCAATCCGTTCTCCGCTGATGGATGTTAATAATTCCGGTATTTTCACAATTATTTCTCCTTTTCCCAAATGGAAACTGTTTGCGTATCCTCATCCCAGTAAATGTCGCAATCCATCCCCTCTGCAACCGCCCGCACCGGCACCATGGTCCGATCGTTAATTTGCAGGGCGGGAACGTCCAGGATTACCTCTTCTCCGTTTTTGAGCATAGTTTGATTTCCAATTTGCAAGGACAGGGTGGTTCCGTCCCGAAAGGCAGTCACGGTGGAGGTTTCTTCCTCCCAGGAAACCTGCGCTCCCATTGCTTCAAAAATGGTCCGCACCGGCACCAGCGTTCTGTCATATCTGGTAACGGGGGGCTGATCAAAGACAAGAGCCCGTCCCTGCAGGATTACCGCAACAATCTTCTCCCAAGTATCTCCTCTATTCTGCGCATATTGCTGCACTCCGGAATGCTCCGGTGTAAAAAACTGCAGTGTTCCGCAGCCGTCAAAAATCTGTTCTCCCAAAACGGTTTCTCCGTTTTTGATCGTGATCTGCTCCAAAGAGGAACACTGATAAAATGCCTTTTTTCCTACCGTTTCTGTTGATTTTGCTAATATCATTCGTTTCAAATTGCTGCAATAGGCAAAGCTTTCTTCTCCTATTTTTCTAACGCCCTCCGGAATTTCCAATGCTTCGAGGGATTCGCATCTTGAAAAGGCATAATCGCTGATGGCGGTTAATGAGGCGGGAAGGTTCACCTGATTCAAATTCTTGGAATACCAGAACAAGCCGTATTCCAGAACATGTAGCCCCTCCGGCAGCACAACCTTTTTCAGCTGATCACACCAGGCAAAGGCCTCCTTCCCAATGACCGAAACAGACTGAGGAACCACAAGCTCTCTGATCAGATCGCAGTCAAAAAACGCAAATTCTCCGATTGTTTTTAAGGAATCCGGCAGGCTCACCGAAACCAGATGACTGTAGGCAAAGCCACTGTTGCCGATCTCTGTTACCGTATCCGGCACGATATAGACAGACCCTTGCTTTCCGATGGGGTATTGGATCAGCTTGGTTTTATTCTGATTGAATAAAATACCGTTTTCACTGCTGTAATTCTGATTTTTTTCAGGAACGGAAATTTCCGTCAGCTGCTCGCAGTAGGAAAAGGTGCCTTCTCCGATTTGCTTCAGTTTTTCCGGAAAAAAAATTTTCCCCAAAGAGCTGCACCCTAAAAATGCGCTGTCTCCCAGGCGTTCCAGAGAATCCGGAAAAGAAATTTCACTTAATTTTTTGCACTGTAAAAACGCTTCGTTCCCAATACTCACCAGCTTTTTCGATAATGTAATCTGCTCTAAGCCTTCGCATCCTGCAAAGGCCTGAGTATCAATTTTGGTAACAGAATCGGGAAGCACTGCCTCCTTCAGGGTTTTGTTGTCATAAAACGCCTTTTCCCCAATGGTCAAAACCGTCTTTCCATCAATTTTTTCTGGGATGGAAAGGGAGGTTCTCCCTTCCTCGATTCCGGTTATCGTTCCTGTGTTTGTATCAAACCATACACCATATTCCTCATAAAAAGCTCCGGCCGCCGGCTGATCGGCAGATACGCGGATCCCGGCAATGCAAAACAGAAAAAAAAGCAAAACCGCAGCCCTTTTTTGAATTAGCTTCATATTACAATACCGCCTTTCTTTTTTCTCATTTCATTACTATATAACATTTTTTGAATTTTGTCAAATTAATTTCCTAATATTTAGGAAATTAATTTGAATAATATTCCATATTTTTCTATTTTATCAAAAAAAGAGACTGTCAAGCAGCCTCTTTCTGGTTTTATTCCTCAATTTCAGGCGGTTGAGAATTTTCTAATGGTTGAGAGGTTTCTGCGGATTGAGAGGTTTGCTCCTCGCCCTCCGTCTCCTCTTCCTCCTCTTCGTGATTTGTTACCGCCATGGACACAACGGTAACCCCTTCGTCCATTTTAATCAGTCTGACTCCCTGGGTGGATCGTTTATATTCGCTGATGTCCGCCGCCGCCATGCGGATAATCACGCCCTCGGTATTGATCAACATAATATCGTTTTGCTCTGTCACCGTGGCCAGGCCGATCAGGTTGCCTGTTTTTTCTGTGATTTTATAAGTGATAATTCCCATGCCGCCTCGGCTTTGATCCCGATACTCCTCAAAATCCGTGCGCTTGCCGTAGCCGTTTTCAGTCACCGTCAGCAGCGTTCCGTCCTGAGAAACGGTAGTCATACCGATGACAAAATCTTCTCCCTTCAGCTTGATGCCCCTCACGCCCCGGGCGGTTCTTCCCATGGGACGAACGTCCTGTTCGTCAAACTTAATCGCCATTCCGTGGCGGGTGCCCATGAGCATGGTATTGGTTCCGTCTGTCAGTGCCACATGAATCAACTCGTCATTATCGTCCAGCGAAATGGCAATCAGACCTCCCTTTCTGAGGGAACCGTACTGAACCAACGGCGTTTTCTTTACCACACCGTACTTTGTGGCCATCAACAGATATTTTCCTTCTTCAAATTGAGAAACGTGGATTCCGGCGGTGATTTTTTCATCGCTTTCAATGGGAATCAGGTTGACAATGGGCGTTCCCTTTGCCTGTCTGCCCGCCTCCGGAATCTGATAGCCCTTCAAGTGATACATTCTTCCCCGATTGGTAAAGAACAGGATATAGTCATGAGTGGAGGCAACAAACAGATTTTCCACAAAATCCTCTTCTCGGGTGCTCAGACCCATAATGCCCTTTCCTCCCCGCTTTTGGCTCTTATACGTATCCACCGGCAGGCGCTTGATGTATCCGAAATGGGTCATGGTAAACACATTGTCCTCAACCTCAATCAAATCCTCCAGGTCAATGTCATCATACATGGGAACCAGCTCGGTTCTTCTGTCGTCCCCGTATTTTTCTTTGATTTCCAGCATTTCGTCCTTGATCAGGCCAAACAGCAGCTGCTCGTCCGCCAGCAGGGCTTGATAATGCTCGATGCTTTTCATCAGCTCGTTATATTCATTTTCAATTTTTTCCCTCTCAATTCCCGCCAATCTTGCCAGACGCATATCCAAAATAGCCTGAGCCTGCAAATCGGTCAGTCCGATCTGGGTCATCAAATTTTCCTTGGCGTTGTCATAGCTGCTGCGGATAATGTTGATTACCCGGTCAATATCGTCCAGCGCAATCCGAAAGCCCTCTAAAATATGCACTCTATCCTGGGCTTTTTTCAGATCAAACCGGATTCTTCTGGTTACCACATCCTCCTGGAACCGAACATAATGCTCTAACATTTCCTTCAGATTCAGCACCTTTGGCTGCTGATCCACAATGGCCAGCATATTGATGCTGAAGGTTTCCTGCATTTGGGTATATTTATACAGCTGATTTAAAATGACGGAAGCATTCGCATCCCGTTTCAGCTCGATGACAATTCTCATACCCTCCCGGTCTGACTCATCCCGCAGATCGGAAATCCCTTCCACTCTTTTTTCCTTGACCAGATCTGCAATTTTTTCAATCAGTCTTGCTTTGTTTACCTGATAAGGAATTTCACTCACAATAATCTGCTGCCGGGCTTCATTTTTGGGCATGGGCTCAATTTCCGCTCTTGCTCTCATAATCACTCTGCCCCGGCCTGTTTCATATGCCTCCCGGATGCCCTTGGTTCCCATAATCAGCCCGTAGGTAGGAAAATCAGGCCCCTTGATATACTGCATTAGTCCGTCTATAGAAATATCCGGATCGTCAATCAGCGCAATGGTGCCGTCAATCAATTCGTTTAAATTATGAGGGGGGATATTGGTTGCCATTCCCACCGCAATACCGGAGGATCCGTTTGCTAAAAGCTGCGGAAACCGGGAGGGAATCACCATCGGTTCTTCCTTGCTTTCGTCAAAATTAGGCATAAAGTCAACCGTTTGCTTTTCAATATCCCGCAGCATTTGCATGGATATTTTAGACATTCTTGATTCTGTATAACGGTATGCAGCGGGAGGATCCCCGTCTACCGAACCGAAGTTTCCCTGTCCGTCAATCAGCGGATACCGCAGAGAAAAGTCCTGCGCCATTCTTACCAAGCTGTCATATACCGCCATATCACCGTGGGGATGATAGCTACCCAGCACTTCACCTACTGTGGTAGCGCACTTTTTATAGGCCTTATCCGACGTAATCCCCTTTTCGTACATACTGTACAGAATTCTGCGGTGCACCGGCTTCAACCCGTCCCGCACATCGGGCAGAGCCCGGCCGATGATAACGCTCATGGCATAGTCAATATAAGATTTTTTCATTTCGTGTTCCAGCTTGACCGGAATCACATGTTGCTCCATATTTTGTTCCATATCGTATCAATATCCTCTCTGCCTGAATTATATATCCAGATTGGTTACCGTTTGGGCATACTGCTCAATAAATTCCCGGCGGGGCTCAACCTTGTCCCCCATCAGGATGGTGAAAATTTCGTCTGCTGCCTCTGCGTCCTCAATGGTCACCTGCAGCATAGTGCGGCGGGCGGGATCCATGGTGGTTTCCCAAAGCTGATCGGAGGTCATTTCACCAAGACCCTTGTACCGCTGCACCTTATTGCGGCTGTCCCGTCCGATTTCGTTCAGAATTTTTTCCAAATCTGCTTCTGTATACGCATAATACACATTTTTATTTCTTTCCACCTTAAACAAAGGAGGCTGGGCAAGATACACATATCCGTTCTCCACCAACGGCCGCATAAACCGGAAAAAGAAGGTCAACAGCAGGGTTCTGATATGGGCTCCGTCCACATCCGCATCTGCCATAATCACCACTTTGTGATACCGCAGCTTTTCCACATCAAAATCATCCCCGATCCCGGCGCCCAAAGCCTTGATCACAGGACTGAGCTTATCGTTTCCATACACCTTGTCAATCCGGGATTTTTCCACGTTCAGCATTTTTCCCCACAAGGGAAGAATGGCTTGAAAAGTTCTGTCTCTTCCCTGTTTTGCAGAGCCTCCTGCGGAATCACCCTCTACGATATAAATTTCAGTGTTCTCAGGATTCCGATCCGAGCAGTCGGCAAGCTTTCCGGGCAGAGTTGCAGAATCCAGGGCACCTTTTCTGCGGGTCAGCTCTCTGGCCCGTCTGGCGGCCTCCCGGGCTTTTGCCGCATTCATGGCCTTATCCAGCACCGTTTTTGCCACCGCCGGATTTTCCTCCAAAAATGCACTGAATTTATCAGACATCATGGTTTCTACCAGCCCGCGGATTTCGGAATTTACCAGCTTTGTTTTGGTTTGTCCTTCAAACTGAGCCTCCTTCACCTTGACGCTGATCACCGCCGTCAAGCCTTCCCGCACGTCATCTCCGCTCAGGGGCTGATCATTGTCCTTTAACATTCCTTTTTTTCTGGCATAATCATTCAGCACACGGGTCAGGGCACTTTTAAAGCCTGTCTCATGCATTCCGCCCTCTGTGGTATGAATGTTGTTGGCAAAGCTGATGATATTTTCCTTATAGGAATCGTTATACTGCATGGCCACTTCTGCCTGACAGTCCTCCCGCTCCACCTCGACATATATAACCTCCTGGTGCAGAGGCGTATTATGCCTGTTTTTATACTCAACAAAGGAGCAGATGCCTCCCTCATACTGCATGCTTTCTCTTTTTTCTTCTCCTCTGGTATCCGTTAAGGTGATCCGGATGCCCCGGTTTAAAAAGGCCTGCTCCCTCAGTCTGTTTAACAGGATGGAATAATCATACTCCAGGGTTTCAAAAATTTCTCCGTCCGGCTTAAAGTGCACCTTGGTTCCTGTTTTCTCTGTGGTTCCCACCACGGTCAGGGGCATGGTGACCGCACCTCTGGCATACTCCTGCCGATAAATTTTCTCCCCGTCGCACACCTCAACCTGGAGACTTTCACTTAAAGCATTGACTACAGAAGCACCCACCCCGTGCAGTCCGCCGGAAACCTTATATCCGTCTCCTCCGAATTTTCCGCCTGCGTGAAGGATGGTAAACACAACCTCCACCGCCGGCAGCCCGGTCTGGGGCTGAATTCCAACAGGAATTCCCCGGCCGTTATCGCAAACGGTAATGGAATTGTCCGGATGAATGGTCACCTCAATATGGGTGCAGTATCCGGCCAGTGCCTCATCAATACTGTTATCCACAATCTCATATACCAGGTGATGAAGTCCTGCCGAGGAGGTGCTGCCAATGTACATTCCCGGCCGCTTACGAACAGCCTCCAAGCCCTCCAACACCTGAATCTGAGATTCGTCATAATGATTTGTTGCTTCAGAAATTGACATGTTTTCGTTCCTCCTGTTTCCCATAACTGTCAAGCTTTTTTTCCGGTTCAAACGAACCCTTTTGCTGCGAACGTTTTAACAGAGTTGCGGAGGAAATAGCAGAAATAAAGATTTTTTGATTTCCGTCTATTTCACAAATCACATAGGATTTCGGAAGATCCTGTGAAACGTTGACCACAAAGCCTTCCTCTTCCGAACCCTTTAAAAATTCCTTTGTAATTTTTGAAATGGTGGTGTTCTCCATATCTAAAATGGCAACCACATGCCTGGTACTCACCACCACATCCTGCCCCAAATGAAGATACATTTCTTTACTCCTTTGTCACAATGCCGTCCCGCACGCAGTAAAAGCTTTTTTGTTCTCCCCGTTCTATGGCGTAAGCGTCAGTACAGGTCATGATCACCTGCTGACATTTGATTTGCTCCATCAAAAAGGACTGCCTGCTTTTGTCCAGCTCGGATAAAATATCGTCCAGCAGCAGCACGGGATAGTCTCCCATGGCTTGCCTGACCAGCTCAATCTGGGCAATCTTCATGGTAAGTACCACCGTTCTCTGCTGCCCCTGAGAAGCAAACTGCTTGACCTGTGCGCCGTTAATATAAAACTCTATCTCATCCCGATGAGGGCCGGTCAGACTCATCTGCGCCCCCAGCTCTCTTTGCTTGGTTTGCTCTAAAAGAGTCATAAATTGCTGTTTCACGGAAAGCTCCCCGTCTAACATCACCTCTGCGGAAGGGTGATAGCGAAGCTGGAGCTTTTCTCTCCCCCCCGTCATATCGGAATACAGCTCCTCGCAAAGCTCGTTCAGCTTTTTCAAAAAGGCTGCCCGATAAATCATCAGCCGGGCTCCTGTTTCGCACATTTTTTCATTCCAGATCTCTAGGCTTTGCCGCAGCTCCGGATATTCCGTCAGCTGCCGCAGCAGCTTGTTTTTTTGCTCCAAAATTTTTTGATACTGCACCAGAGCCGTAAAATAATTGGGCTTTAAGGGGCAAATCGCACTGTCTAAAAACCTTCTCCGTTCTCCCGGCCCTCCCTTAATCAGATACAAATCCTCCGGACAAAACAGCACGGTTTGAAAATAGCCGATCATTCTGCTAACTCTGTTCAGTGCCACACCGTTTAATCTGATTTTCTTCCGTTTGTCTGAGAACAGCTCAATTTCCGCTCTGTTTTCTCGTTCATAGGCGTCAAAAAACAATGTGGCGGCGCCGGAAGGCTGCCCAAACCGGATTAACTCCCTATCCCTTACGCCCCGGTGGGATTTCCCGTTGGAAAACAAATAAATTGCCTCCAGAATATTGGTTTTTCCCTGGGCATTGTTCCCGTACAGCACATTCACGCCGGGAGAAAATGAAATAGTTTGCTGCTCATAATTCCGAAACTGCTGTAATGCAAGCGATGAAATAATCATTCCTGTTCCCGCTGTACCAGAATTTCCTGATCCATCACTGTGATCACATCTCCCGGTACAATCTGCTTTCCTCGTTGTAATTCCACACGGTGGTTCACCATCACAGCCCCGTCCTGGATCATTGCCTTTGCAGCGCCCCCGTTTTCAGCAATCCCGCAAACCTTCAAAAGCTGACCAAGCCGAATGGTATCCGTGGTAATTTCTAATCGAATCAATCCTTCATTTTCACAGGAAGCACCAGATACACAAACTGGTCTCCCGTCTCCGGTTTGATGATGCAGGGGCTGTGGGGCGTATTCAATTCTATGAGCACCGTTTCGCACTCGCAGGCCTTTAAGGCGTCCAGCAGATAACGGTAATTAAAGCCAATTTCCAGATCCTCCCCCTGGGTCACGGCAGAGGCAGTATCCATCATTTTCCCGAAGCGGGAAACACAGCTGACTTGAATCTGATCCGTTTTGATGGAAAGACGAACGGGATATTTGGTACTGTCGTTTGCAATCATCAAAGCCGCCCGCTCCATACAGTCGCTCAGCTTACGAACGTTGGCCGTAACCTTTAGCTTATTCTGAGCTGGAAGGATCTGCTTGTAATTTAAAAATTCTCCTTCTAAAAGACGGCTGATCAGCTTATAATTTTCAATTTCAAACTGCACCTTATTTTCAGAAATTCCGATTTTCACCTGGTGGTCAGAATCCTTTAAAATTTTCATCACCTCATTCAATACTTTTGAGGGAATGATAAAGGACTGATCCCGGCAGGGGGATTCTAATTTTTCTCTGCGAAGGGCCAGCCGATACCCGTCTACCGAAACAATAGAAAGGATCCCTTCTTCAATTTCAAACAAAGATCCCGTCAAGGCTACCTTATTTTCATCCAGACAAACGGCGTAAATGGTATTTTTAATCATATTTTTCAGTAGCTTATCCGGAATGGAAAAGGAGTCCTTTTCCTCCACCGCCGCAATTTCCGGAAATTCATGAGCAGAAATACCCATTACGGAAAATTCCGCTGTGCCGCATTTGATTTGAATGTTACAGTCCTGATCTGCCTGAAAATAAAAGACGCCGTCCTCCATTTTCCGAATCACATCTCCAAAAAATCTGGCATTAATGACAACGCTACCCGGCTCTGTAACAGAGGCAGGCATGTAGCTTTCCATTGCCAGATCCAGATCGTTTCCAAACAATTTCAGCATTCCGTCTGCGCCGGCTTCCAGCAAAATTCCTTCTAAAACAGGAACATTGCTTCTGGTGCTGACGGATTTTTGCACGTTGGAAACCACTTCGCTCAACAATGCTTTATCACATGAAAATTTCATTCCTTATAACCGCCTTTCCGGCAGCGAATTAGAATCCGCTCCTTATTTTCATTTTGGTGCATCTCTTATGATTTTTCAGAAAAATTGTTTTCTTGCTTACTAAGAAAAAAATAAAATAAATAAACAGTAGTAGTAGGCTTTGTGAATTTGTGGAAAAGAGGGATTGTCCCTGATTTTTTCTTTCTTTCCTGTCCACCGGGCTCGTGAATACTTTTGCATAACTTTTTTGGGACAAGGGTTTTCCACAAGTTATCCTTCCACAAATGTGAATAAATTTGTGGATAATGTTAATTGCCGTGCTTGATATTTTTGGTCAGATCCACAATGGTATTTTGCAGATCCAGATCCTTTTTCATTTCCGCTTCGATTTTATCGCAGGCGTGAACCACGGTGGAATGATCCCGTTTTCCGAAAAACTCGCCTACCTCCTTTAAGGAATCCCCCACAATTTCACGGCACAAATACATGGCAATCTGCCGGATATAGGCAATTTCCTTTGTTCTTTTCTTAGAAAGAATTTCTTCCTGAGGAATGTTAAAATACCGTGAAACCTCTTTTAATACCTCTTGATTGGAAAGAACAGTATCCTCTCCGCTGTGAAAAAAGTCTCTCAAAATGTTGGTAACCGTATCCTCTGTAATGGGTTCATGGGACAAGGTTTTGAGCACATGAATCCGTTTTAATACCCCTTCCAGCTCACGGATGTTTGATTTGATGGTGTGAGCCACCAGATCGATCACGTCATCGGGAATTTCAATATTGTTGGACTGGGCCTTTTTTCTGAGAATGGCAACTCTTGTTTCAAAATCAGGGGGCTGCAGATCCATCAAAAGGCCGCTTTCAAACCGGTTTCTCACCCGATCCTCCAAAACGGCGATTTCCTTCGGGGGGCGGTCGCTGGTGAAAATAATCTGCTTATTGGCGTCATACAGCGTATTAAAGCAGTGGAACAGCTCCTCCTGGGCTCGCACCTTGCCGGAAATGAACTGAATATCGTCAATCATCAGCACATCCACATACCGGTAAATGGTTCTGAATTCTTCGTTTCTTCCGTCTTTAATGGAATTGATCAGATCGTTTGTAAACTTTTCGCTGGTGACATAAAGCACTCTTGCATCAGGATTGTTCTCCAAAATGTAATGCCCCACTGAATGAATCAAATGAGTTTTTCCCAATCCTGAATTTCCGTAAAGAAAAAGAGGAGTGTATATTTTCGCAGGATTTTCCGCCACTGCCAGACAGGCGGCATGGGCATATTTATTATTTTCCCCCACTACAAATTCCTCAAAGGTGTATCTGGGATTCAGATTGTTGTTCAGCTGCTTGGGCTTTTGCACATTGGGAATGTATTCCTCCTGAAGCACCAGCTCAATTTGCAGTCTTTGCCCGCAGGCCAGCTCCACGGCGCTTTCCAAAAGAGGCATATATTTGGTTTTGATGATATTTTTGTGAATTTCATTGGGGGCGGACAGAAGAAAAACCTCGTCTCTGCATTCTAAAGGAGAAAGGGTTGCAAACCACGTTTTGTACGCAATTTCAGACAGCTCCCCTTTTAAAAATCCCATTGCTTTTTCCCATATTTCTTGCAGGTCTGTCATGATTCACCCCTCTTTCCTGATTTTTTATAAATAAAGCTATCATGGCATACTCATACAAATCCTATTATATCAAAAAAAAAGAAAGAAGGCAAGAAGATTTCGGTAAAAAAATCATCAGAAATGAAATTTTTTTATCATTTGGGCGGTTTTTTTGAAAATTGTATTGACAAATGACTATAAAATACAGTATAATCAATTTTGTATCCCTTTTTCAAAAGGGCTTAGTGCTGTTTCTTTTCTGATGAAAGGAAGCCGGTCTTCTGAAGCGTGAAACAAGAGGGCGAATAGGAGAAGAAAAAATGAAAAAAATATGGATGGTAACAATGGTATTCTTTCTCATTTTTTACAGTCTTCCCTGCTATGCTCAAACGGTTGACAGCAAGGAGTATGGGATCAGCTTTGTCTTGTCTGATAGTTGGACGAAAGAGGTCTATGAGGACAGTATGGTGTTTTATCATAGTCAAACGGATCAGGAGAGTGTTACAATTTCATTTGTGGAGAATGATGATCTGTACCTGAATCAGCTTGGTGAAGATATGATGAAGTATATCTGTGATCAGATTTATTCGGATCAGACTCTTTCCAGCAGTCTGTCAGAGCAAAATCAAACCGATGTTGTGGTAAAAAGCGATTCTGTTCTTTCCGGCTATGAGGCGCATAACGGAAACAACTTTTATCGATATGAAAAGGCATATACCGCCTATGCTCCGGGGTATCTTACCACCTCCTTTTACGATACGGTATATATGATTGTAAAAAACGGAAAAATGTATATGATACAGTACAGCAGAAATGATCAGGCCAATCATTTTTCCGACGTGATTGCAATGCTGGACAGCCTTTCCTTTGAAAACGGGAAAATTAAAATTGTGATAAACAATGAAACAATAGAATCGGACAGTGATCCGATTATGATGGAAAACAGAACGCTTGTCCCCATTCGGGTGGTTGCGGAAAAACTGGGATATCGTGTGGAATGGGATGAGAAAAATCAGATTGTTACATTGACAGCCTCAAAGGGAAGTTCTGTTCTTCACTTTGTGATTGGGGAAAAGAAGGCCTTAAAGAATTGGACGGAAGAAATTGCATTGGATGTTCCCGCCCTTGTGATCAAGGACAGAACCTATTTGCCTCTTCGGATGGTGGCAGAGGCAATGGATGCAAAAGTTTCCTGGAACGAGGCGGAAAAAACCGTGGAAATCAGCAGCGGTATTTGAACTACAGGAAAGAGATAGATGAAACCTCTCTTGTTTCATTAAGATGAGTGTAAGAGCGGTTTTGCTATATACAAATTTGGTTATTTTGAGTGAAAAATAACTTGGCCGCATTTGAAATGCGCACGGCGACTGCGGCTGTTGTTTATTTTTTGCAAGGAGGTGTAAGATAAAATGAAGAGAACCTATCAGCCTAAGAAACGGCAGAGAAGCAGAGAGCATGGATTCAGAAAAAGAATGAGAACTGCAAACGGAAGAAAGGTGCTGGCTCGCAGAAGATTAAAGGGCAGAGCAAAGCTGTCTGCATAGCAGTTGAAACACAAGCGGGGGATATGCAAAAGACCACCCGAGTGGTCTTTTTTCCTTCCTCGGTGGGGAGTTATTTTATGCGGTATACAACGGCAATGAACAGAAATTTTCAGTTCCGGCGAATGTATCGGTCAGCAGCCTCCCGTGCGAATTCTTATTTGGTGCTGTATTACCGGAAAAACAAAGGAAAGGAAAATCATCTGGGAATTACGGTCAGTAAAAAAGTGGGAACTGCTGTTGTGAGAAATCGCGTCAGACGACTGATTAAGGAAAATTACAGGCTATACGAGGAGCAGATCCTGCAGGGGTACGATCTGGTAATTGTTGCGAGAGTGAAGGCTGCAGAGGCGGATTTTTATCAAATCCGGCATTCCCTGCTTTCTCTGTTAAGCTCCTGCGGATTGAACAAGCAATCATGAAACAGCTTTTATTGTGTCTGATCAAAGGATATCAGAAATATGTATCTCCCTTAAAGCGTCCTTGCTGCAGATTTGTTCCTACCTGCTCGGAATATGCTGTACAGGCCTTGGAGCGGTATGGGGTATTGCGGGGTGGATGGATGGCATTGAAGCGGATTTTAAGGTGTAACCCTTTCTGCAAAGGCGGGTATGACCCTGTCAAATAGGAGGACAAGGTTTATGATGAATGCGTTGGCGTTTCTAGCGCCTGTGCTGGGTCCTGTGTTAAAGTTTATTTATCAGTTTGTGAATAATTACGGCCTGGCAATTATTTTGTTTTCAATTTTAATGAAACTGCTGATTCTTCCGTTAAATATCAAGCAGCAAAAATCCATGGAAGAGATGCGGAAAATTCAGCCTGAGCTTGCAAAGCTGAATAAAAAATATCAGAATGATAAAGAAAAGCTGCAAAAGGAAACCATGAAGCTGTATGAGCAGCATAATGTGAATCCGGCGGCAGGCTGTTTGCCGGTGCTGATTCAGTTCCCCATTATTTTTGCCTTGTATCGGGTGATTAATCGGCCTATGAGCTACATTATGGGGCTGAGCGTGGAAACCATCAGAAAGATTGTGGAAGTGATGCAGTGGGATATTGATGTTTCCACCAACAATCTTTTGATGATGAACGAAATCAAGATTGCACACAACATGACTCCTGAGGTGATTGCAAAGCTGGGGGATCTGGTTCCCGGCGGCTTGAAATCCATTGATTTCACCTTTATGGGCTTGAATTTGGCTCAAACCCCTCAGTTCAATCAGTTTGATGTGCTGTGGATCATCCCTATTTTAGCAGTTTTGACAACATTTTTAACCAGCAAGGTGTCAATGATGACCCAGCCCTCTGCAACAGGCGGAGCGGAGGATACAGCGGCGTCTATGAACAAGGGCATGATGCTGATGATGCCTTTGATGACAGGGTATTTTTGCTTTATGATGCCCTCCGGAGTTGGCTTGTACTGGATTGTGAATAATGTGCTTGCAATTTTGCAGCAGCTCTGGTTTAACAGAAAATTAATGATGGAGAAAATTTCGTCTCTGAAAAAGAAAGACGGTGAATAAATCATGAAACGACAGGTGGAACAGGAAGCAAAAACAGTGGAGGAGGCAATCCGTTTGGGATTGGCTGCTTTAGGACTTGAGCAGGAAGATGTAACCATTGAAATTCTGGAAAAAGAGCAAAAGGGCTTTTTGGGATTTGGCAGCAAGCTGGCAAAGGTAAGATTGACGGCTTTGGAAGAAGAAAGGGAGCTGGGTACTCCTGCGCAAGGAGCAGAAAGCGGCACAGAACAGCTGGCGATTTCTTTTTTGCAGAAGGTGTTTGAAAAAATGAATTTAACGGTTCAGGTTTCCTGCGAAAAAAAGGATCATGAAATTGCGATAAATTTATCCGGCGAGGAAATGGGTGCAGTGATCGGCAGACGGGGAGAAACGCTGGATGCGCTGCAGTATTTGACAACCTTGGCTGTGAATCGATCCTCGGAGGAGTATTATAAAATTTCTTTGGACACGGAAAATTACAGAAGCGAGCGGGAAAAAACGCTGCAAAATTTGGCATTGAGATTGGCAGAAAAGGCAAAGAGAAATCGGAGAAATGTTTCCCTGGAGCCCATGAATGCCTATGAAAGAAAGATTATTCATTCTGCATTGCAGAACGATGAAATGATCCATACCTACAGCGTTGGGGAAGAACCAAACAGAAAAATTATTATCAGCCCCAAAAATGCAGTCAGAAGGAATGATTATCATAAGCGGTCAAACAGACCCTATCAGTCAAAAATTGCGGAACAGGATCATTCAGAGTAGAAAAAAAGGAACGAAACAGTGGCGGGGAAAATTATCGCAATTTTCCCCGCCACTTTAAAAATAGCCCGTTTTCCAAGGACAGCAAAGGAAAGGAGAAAAAGGGATATGTTGTATGATGAGGATACCATTGCGGCGGTGTCAACCCCTCCCGGGAAGGGAGCGGTCTCTATGATCCGGGTCAGCGGAAAAGAAGCCTTTTCCATCTGTGACCGGATTTTTTGCGGCAATCAAAAATTACAGGATGTTAAGCCCTATACCATGATTTACGGAAAAATTCAGGAACAGGAAAAGATTCTGGATCATGTGGTATGCGGGGTGTTTCGGGAGCCAGCTTCCTTCAC
This sequence comes from Clostridia bacterium, assembly GCA_034117945.1. Lineage (GTDB taxonomy): Bacteria > Bacillota > Clostridia > HGM11514 > HGM11514 > SIG438. Next base: position 15,805 of record JAXEOR010000140.1, read on the forward strand.
AGGGGAAAATACTGTGGAGCTATACTGTCACGGGGGAATGAAAAATACCATGCTGGTGCTGGAGGCAGTGCTGAGGGTCGGGGCGAGGCAGGCAGAGCGGGGAGAGTTTTCCAAGCGCGCCTTTTTAAACGGCAAAATGGATCTTTCTCAGGCAGAAGCGGTGATCGATTTGATCAATGCGGAAACGGAAAGCGCAGCTCTGCAGGCCGCAGGCCAGCTGGAGGGAGGTATTTCTCAAAAAATCAACGGACTGAGAGATCAGATCAGTGCCATCAATGCCAAAATTTTAGCGGTGATTGATTTTCCCGATGAAGAAATTGAAGAGTGGGAGAGGGAAGCATTTTTTACTGAGTTGGAATGTGTGAAAAAACGCATGATTCAATTATTACAGGAATTTCAGCGGGGCAGAATTTTCAAAACAGGGTTACGCACTCTGCTGATCGGAAAAACAAATGCAGGAAAATCCTCTTTGCTGAACCTTTTGTTACAGGAACAAAAAGCCATTGTAACAGATATTGCAGGCACAACCAGGGACGCAATCGAGGATCAGCTGGAGATTAAGGGAGTGCCGGTGCGGCTTGTTGATACTGCCGGAATTCGCCAAACGGAGGACGCAGTGGAGCAGATCGGCGTGCAAAAGTCAAAGAATTTGATTTCGGAAAGCGACTTGATATTGTTTGTGATGGACGGCTCCCGGCCGATGGACGAAAATGATTTGGAAATTTTTCAATTAATCAAAGAAAAACAGGTGCTGTATGTGCAGAACAAATCCGATCTTCCGGTTTTGCTGCACACAAAGCATGAGGTTTTGCCGGTGTCCTGCAAAACAGGACAGGGGATTGAGGATCTTTGTGAGGCCATTTATCAGGCTGCCGCAGAAAAGGAGCAGGATCTGTCTCATTCTCCTTTATTGAATAACATCCGGCACAAGCAGTGCCTGGAGCGGGCTTTGAACAGCATTGAGGAAGCCATAAAGGGAAAAGGCTTCCCCCTGGATATGATTTCAATTGACCTGACGGATGCATGCCGGCATTTAGGAGAAATTACAGGGCTGGAGGCCAGTGAGGAAACGGTTGCGCATATTTTTGCGGATTTTTGCGTAGGAAAATAGAGGTGAATAAAATGTATTACGGAGGAGAATATGATATTGCTGTGATCGGAGGAGGCCATGCGGGATGCGAAGCGGCCTTTGCAGGGGCAAGACTGGGGTGCAGCGTGGCTTTGTTTACCATGAATTTGGACGCTATTGCAAATTTGCCCTGCAATCCCAGAATCGGCGGCACCTCTAAAGGGCATTTGGTACGGGAAATTGACGCCCTGGGGGGCGAAATGGGGCATGTGATTGATCAGACCTTTTTACAGTCCAGAATGCTGAACAAAGGAAAAGGGCCTGCCGTTCATTCCCTCAGAGCCCAGGCGGATCGAAGAAAATATCAAATGGAAATGAAAAAACGGCTGGAATTACAGCCCGGAATTTCCATTAAGCAATGCGAAATTACAGAAATTTTATTTGAAGAAAACAAAGTAACAGGCGTGGTGACCCATTTAGGTGCTCAGTATGGTGTGAAGGCGGTGATCATCGCCAGCGGCACCTATTTGCAGGGCAGAATTATTGTGGGAGATGTGTTTTATTCCGGAGGGCCTGACGGGATGTTTGCCGCTACAAGGTTGAGTCAATGCTTAAAGGAGCAAGGCATTGAGCTGATGCGGTTTAAAACGGGAACTCCCGCTCGGGTGCATCTGGACAGTATTGATACCTCTCAAATGGAGGAGCAAAAGGGAGATGATACCGTTGTTCCCTTTTCCTTTGCCACAAAGGAGCCTTTACAAAACAAAATGTCCTGCTGGCTGACCTATACCAACCAAGAAACCCATCGTATTATTCGGGAAAATATTCACCGTTCCCCTTTGTATTCCGGCAAAATTGAGGGGATCGGCCCCAGATACTGCCCTTCCATTGAGGATAAGGTGATGCGGTTTCCGGACAAGGAGCGGCACCAAATCTTTATAGAGCCAACGGGAGAGAATACAAAGGAAATGTATGTGCAGGGAATGTCCAGCAGCCTGCCGGAGGACGTTCAGCTGGCTTTTTTGCGCACTGTGAAGGGCATGGAGCATGTCAAGGTGATGAGAACCGGGTATGCCATTGAGTATGACTGTATCAATCCTTTGCAGCTCAAGCACACTCTGGAGGTCAAAAAAATCAGCGGGCTGTACGGCGCAGGGCAGTTTAACGGCTCTTCGGGATATGAGGAGGCGGCTGCTCAGGGGCTGGTTGCGGGAATTAATGCGGCCAGAAAAATAAAGGGATTGGATCCGGTGATCATTGACCGCAGTCAGGGCTATATCGGAACCTTGATTGACGATTTGGTGACCAAGGGAACTCGGGAGCCCTACAGAATGATGACCGCCCGCTCTGAGTACCGTTTGCTCCTTCGTCAGGACAATGCTGACGCTCGCCTGACCCCTCTGGGCTATGAGATTGGGCTGATTTCACAGCAGAGATACGATGAATTTTGCGAAAAGCAGCACCTGATTGAACAGGAAATCAAACGGTGCGAATCTGCCACCCTCCCTCCTACCCCCGCTTTGAATCAACTGCTGGTGGAAAAGGGGGAAAGCGAGGTGACGACCGGCGTTCATGTGGCCTCCCTCATTCGCAGGCCTACCGTTTGCTATGAGGATTTAGCACAGCTGGATGAAAGCAGGCCTTCCCTTCCCTCTGATGTGACCGAACAAGTTAACATAACGATAAAATATCAGGGGTATATTGAAAAGCAAAAGCAGCAGGTGGAGCAATTTAAAAAAATGGAAGCAAAAAAAATTCCGGCTCAAATTGATTATCATTCCATTTACGGTCTTCGCCTGGAGGCAAGGCAGAAGCTTGATCAGATTCGACCGGAATCCTTGGGACAGGCCTCCCGTATCTCCGGAGTGTCCTCTGCAGATCTGGCGGTGCTAATGGTTTATTTGAGCAAATAAGGTGGGATGACGATGAAAAAAATACTGGCAGACGGGGCAAAAAAGATTTGTGTTATGTTAACTGAAAAACAGCTGAATCAGTTTGAACAATATTACGAATTATTGATTGAATGGAATCAAAAAATGAATTTAACTGCCATCACCCAGCCGGAGGAAGTGGTTCAAAAGCATTTTCTGGACAGCTTATCCTGCCTTCAAACAGGACTTTTTGTTGAAAACAGCCGGGTGATTGATGTGGGAACGGGAGCGGGTTTCCCCTCCATTCCCCTTAAAATTGCGTGCCCTTCTTTACAAATGGTGTTGTTGGATTCCCTGCAAAAACGGCTCACCTTTTTGGAAGAGGTCATCGACAAATTAGGCCTGGAGGAGATCACTTTACTCCATGCCCGGGCAGAGGACGCAGGGCAGCAGGAGGACTGGCGGGAGCAATTTGATTTGGCGGTGGCTCGTGCGGTGGCACCCATGCCGGTGTTATGCGAGCTTTGCCTTCCCTTTGTACGGCAAGGAGGGCACTTGGTTGCCATGAAGGGAAAGTTGGGAGAAGAGGAGCTGCATCAAAGTGAAGGGGCGATCTCTCTTTTGGGGGGAACAACGGAGCAGTGTTTCACAACACAGATTGACAGTCATATGATCATTTCCGTGAAAAAAACAACAAAAACGCCAAGGCAATATCCCAGAAAAGCGGGAATTCCATCGAAAAAGCCTTTATCCTAACGAAAAAAAGAAAAATATTTTTTGAAGAAGTCGAACGATTTTTCTCCCATTCCATACAATATATGGTATAATTGATACTAGAGAAATACGCAGTTTTTTGATATTTCAAGGTGTAGAATCAGAAATAGAACAAAAACGGAAAAAGGAGAAAAATGATGTCGATTTTTCATTTGAATGAACTGTTTGATCAACTGACAGGTCCCTCAGAGGACAAGGTTTATTATGTGCCCATTGAAAAAATTGTACCCAATCCTTATCAGCCCAGACGAGTGTTTGACAGAACCTCCATTGACGAGCTGTGTCTTTCTGTCCGGCAGTATGGAATTTTGCAGCCCTTGCTGGTGAGAAAAATGGAGGATTGCTATGAATTGATTGCCGGGGAGCGTCGTTTAAAAGCGGCAGGACAAGCGGGGCTGAAGGAAATTCCGGTCATCATCAAGCAATTTGACGAAACAGACGCGGCGGTGGTTGCCTTGATCGAAAATGTGCAAAGGCGGGATCTTTCTTATTGGGAGGAAGCAAAGGCCTTTGATACGCTCATTCGGGTTCACGGCATGACGCAGGAAATGATTGCAGACCGGGTGGGAAAAAATCAGTCCACCATTGCCAACAAGCTTCGGCTGCTTCGTTTGTCTGAATCGGTCAAGCGCCAGCTGGTGATTAATAAGCTGTCGGAACGTCATGCCAGAGCACTGCTCAGACTTCATGATGAAGAAGTGCAATTAGAAATTCTGAATGAGGTAATTTCTAAAAGCTTAAATGTGCAGGAGACGGAAAAACTGGTGGAAAAAGCGTTGCTTTCCTGCCAAAAAAAAGAGATGAAACAAAAAAAAGAGGCAAAATTGGGCATTACAAAGGATTTAAGACTGTTTTTTAATACTGTGAACAAGGCAATTGATTCTATGAAACAGGCCGGTGTGATGGCAAGAACAGAAAAAACCGATTATGAGAATTATATTAAATACTCCATTATCATTCCCAAGGCAGGAAAAAATAAAAATGTTTCACGTGAAACATAAAAAAAGATTGAATTTTGTAAAATTATGTGCTATAATTATGTTTGGTCAAGAATAATAGGGGAAAGAAGGAAAGCAAATGGCCAAAAGAAAAGTGATGTTTGATAAAACAGAGGTTGTTGCAGCCAATGTGGCAAAGGATGAAATGGGAAAAGAAACGCCGAAAATTTATCATTTAACCTATGATCAATTTATTAAGATTTCGTTTGTTCCCTGTGAAGAAAAAAAACTGTTTAAAACGGTTCCTTCTGAAAAAATTGTGCTGCAATTAAAGAAATACGCCTATCCCTTGGAATATACCATGTTGAAAAATAAGGAATATTATCAGGAATATAAGGAAGGGTTTCGTACCTTTGCCAAGGAAAACAGAATTGACTTAATTGATGAAACCAACTAAGGGGGGCTTTTTGATTGGGAAAGATTATTTCTGTTGTAAATCAAAAAGGCGGCGTGGGAAAAACCACAACAACCGTAAGCTTGAGCGCATGCTTGGCTCATCAGGGAAAGTCTGTTCTTTTAATTGACATTGATCCTCAGGGAAATGCAACCAGCGGGCTGGGGATTGCTGCAGAGGATCTGGAAAACACCGTTTATCAGGTATTAATCGGCCAGAGCTCTTTGGAAAACACCATTGTGAATACGGAATTTGGGCCATTGGATGTTGCACCTTCTGATATTCAGCTGGCAGGGGCAGAGGTGGAGCTTGTTTCGGTTGATCAGCGGGAATATGTTTTGAAAAATGCCTTAGATTCTGTAAAAAACAAGTATGATTATATTCTCATTGATTGCCCGCCTTCTCTGAATTTGATGACAATCAATGCGTTGGTGGCATCAAATAGCGTTTTAATTCCGGTGCAGTGCGAGTATTATGCGCTGGAGGGCTTGAGCAGACTGATGCAGACGGTCAAATCCATCAAAAAACAATTAAATGCAGGCTTGGAAATAGAGGGAATATTGCTGACCATGTACGATTCCAGAACAAATTTATCCATGATGGTGGCGGAAGAAGTGAAAAAATTCTTTCCGAAAAAGGTATATCGAACGGTCATTCCCAGAAATGTGCGGTTAAGTGAGGCGCCCAGCTACGGGCAGCCTATTATTGCATATGATCCTTATTCCAGAGGAGCGGAAAGCTATTTGGCATTGGCAAATGAAGTGATTGGAAATAACGGATAAGAAACGGAGAGAGAGTTTATGGCAAAGAAAGGGTTGGGAAAGGGCTTAGGAGCATTAATTTCTGAGGATTTTTCCCTTGATAACGAAGCAAATGCCGGTGTTTCTGAAATTAAAATAACCCAGATTGAGCCTGATCCGGAGCAGCCTCGAAAGGATTTTGATCAGGAAAAGCTGAGTTTGCTGGCAGAATCGATTCGTCTTCATGGTGTGATTCAGCCTTTGATTGTAATGGAGCAGGAAAACGGATTTTTCCGGATAGTTGCTGGGGAAAGAAGATGGAGAGCCGCCAAAGAGGCCGGATTGCAGACCGTTCCTGCCATTGTCAGAAAATATTCCAAGGCGCAGAGCGCAGAAATTGCACTGGTGGAAAATTTGCAGCGGGAAGATTTGAATGCCATTGAAGAGGCTAGAGGCTATAAAACCTTAATGAATGAATTTTCCTTAACCCAGCAGCAGGTGGCGGAAAAGGTTGGAAAAAGCCGGCCTGCAGTTGCAAATTCTCTGCGATTGCTAAATTTGCCTGAGAGCGTTCAGGATATGGTGATTTACGGAGAATTGTCAGGCGGTCATGCCAGAGCCATTTCCGGTGTTTCTGATCCTGATATGCAGATTGATATTGCCCAAAAGGTGATTGCACAGGATCTAAGCGTCCGTCAGGTGGAAAAAATGATTTCCCAGCTGGATCAGCCAAAGGCTGTGAAGGAAAAGGAAGAGATGGATCTGAATTTAAAAACGCAGCTAAAGGGAATTCAGTCTGATCTGCAATCCTATCTGGGTACAAAGGTTAAGCTTGTATCAGGAAAAAATAAGGGAAAAATTGAAATTGAATACTATGATTTGTCCGAACTGGAACGAGTCATTGAACTGATAAAAAAATGATTGTTTCACGTGAAACATTTTTGAAAGGAAGTTTTCCGTTTGTTGGATGAAAAAACAACAGTATTGCAAAGCAATGCACACAAATATTTTTGGGTTTATGTATTGGTGTTTTTAGTAATTTTAGTGGTTATGATTACGTTTTCTTCGATGAGCCAGGAGAAAATTAAGATAGAAAAACAGCAAATTAGCGAGCAATTAAATGAGGAAAAGAATTATTCCAAGGGCATTCAGGAGACTGTTCAGGATATTTCTGAGGAAAATGATGCATTAAAACAGGAAAATCAGTCATTAAAGGCGGAGATTGCTGCATTGCAGAAGGAAGTGAAAAAGCTACAGCAGGAAAACCAGGCTTATTTGGATAATCAGGAGCGCCTGCAAAATTTGAAGGAGGCCTATGTCGCCGGCAACCTGGAGGAATGCAGTAAAATCATAGCGGAAATTGAGGAGAATTTGATTCCGGAAGAAGAATTGGATCAATACTCTATTATTAAAAAGGATTTAGAAGGAAAGCAATAAACCCTGTGTAAGGCTAGTTAAAGATGCTGAAAAAAGGGAGATTTATTGTCGAAAAATAAGGAAACTCCAAGGGGGTTTCCTTTTCCCGTTTTTTTATTACGAATATCAGAAGAGGTGAAGTTAGTGGCAAAAAAGAAGCAGGAATACAATCAGGAGAGCATTACCATGCTCAAAGGTGCCGATCGGGTGCGGCTCCGGCCGGGCGTTATTTTTGGATCAGACGGAATAGAAGGTTGCTGTCATTCGTTTTTTGAGATTTTATCCAATTCCATCGATGAGGCAAGAGAGGGATATGGCGACAGAATTGAGGTGACTCGGTTTCTGGATCAGTCTATTACGGTTGAGGATTATGGCAGAGGAATTCCGCTGGATTACAACGAAAAGGAGCAGCGATATAACTGGGAGCTGGTTTTTTGCGAGCTTTACGCAGGGGGAAAATATTCCCGGGGAGAATCAGACAGCTATGAATACAGTCTTGGTCTGAACGGCTTGGGCAGCTGCGCAACTCAATATTCCTCTGAATTTATGGATGTTACCGTGTGTCAGGGTGGATACAAGTATCAGCTGCATTTTGAAAAGGGAGAAAACATCGGCGGGCTGGAAAAAGAAAAATTCAGACACCGGCATACCGGAACGGTAATTCACTGGAAGCCGGATTTAGAGGTTTTTACAGAAATTGATATTCCTTTGGACTATTTTCTTTCTACCTTAAAAAAGCAAGCGGTAGTCAATGCGGGTCTGACTTTGGTGTTAAAGGATGAGACAGAAAAGAATCAGTTTACCACCTATGAATTTTGTTACCCGGAAGGAATTTTGGGGTATGTGAAAGAGCTTTCCGACGGAAAGGAGCTGACTGCGCCGGTATTTTATCAAACGGAGCGAAAGGGGCGGGATCGGGCGGACAAGCCGGAATATAAGGTAATGCTGAACGTGGCCTTTTGCTTTAATAACGAAAACAGCCAGATAGAATATTATCACAATTCCAGCTGGCTGGAGCATGGGGGTGCAGCAGAAAAGGCCACCAGAGCGGCTTTTGTGGCGGTGCTGGATCAGTATTTGAAGCAAAACGGAAAATATACCAAAAACGAAAGCAAAATTACCTTTGCGGATGTGGAGGACAGCCTGCTGCTGGTCAGCAGCAATTTTTCCACCGAAACCAGCTATGAAAATCAGACCAAAAAGTCGGTAACCAACAAATATATTCAAGAGGCCATGACGGACTTTTTAAAATCCCAGCTGGAAATTTATTTGATTGAAAACAAAATGGATGCAGAAAAAATTTCCAATCAAATTTTGATTAATAAGAGAAGCCGAGAAAATGCGGAAAAAACCAAGTTGAACTTGAAAAAGAAGCTGTCCGGATCGGTGGATATTTCCAATCGTGTGCAAAAATTTGTGGATTGCAGAACCAAGGATTCCTCCAAACGGGAGCTGTATATCGTGGAGGGCGATTCCGCTCTGGGCTCTGTAAAAATGGGCCGTGACGCAGAGTTTCAAGCGATTATGCCGGTGCGGGGGAAAATTTTAAATTGTCTGAAGGCCAGCTATGAAAAGATTTTTAAAAATGAAATTATTGTGGATCTGGTTAAGGTGATGGGCTGCGGTGTAGAGCTGAA
>JAXEOR010000141.1:0-5019 GCA_034117945.1 Clostridia bacterium
GAGAAAAAGGTGAAAAATAGAAAAACAATAAGGTGGCTCTGTCAAAAAGGAAAAAGCTCATTTGTGCCGTTGCTGGTGTTTTCAGCCTGTAACGTGCTTCTTTCTGTTGTTTCGGTGTGGTTTGCCCTGGTGTCTAAGCAGGTGATCGATACGGCCACCGGGCAGCGGGCAGGCTCATTGCGGGACAGCTTTCTGATTTTGATCGGCTTTTTGCTGCTGCAGCTTTTGTTGCAGACGGCACTCAACCTGATGGATGTAAACATTTCCGGAAAGCTGGAAATCAAGCTGAAGGAGGGGCTGTTCCGAAATCTTTTGGAAAAACAGTGGCAAGACACAGAAGGGTATCATACGGGAGAACTGATGAATCGCCTGACCAGCGATATTCGGATTGTGGTGTCCGGGATTGTAACAATCATTCCGGCTTTTTTGTCTATGCTGGTGAAAATTTGCTCCAGCTTTGCGGTGCTTTATCTGCTGGCTCCGGCGCTGGCAGTCTGCATTGTAGCCTTGGGGCCGATTGTTTTTTTGTTCGGCCGATTATACAGCCGTAAAATGAAGCGTCTGCACAAGCAATGCCAGCAAAGTGACGGTGTTACCCGTTCTTATATGCAGGAAATTCTTCAGAATTCTCTGGCGGTAAAGGCCTTTGAAAAGGAGAACGCAGCCGTTCGGGTTTCCAGGGGGTATCAGCTGGAAAATTTCAAATTAAAACGAAAGCGGAATTATTTTTCGCTGCTGGCTAATATTTGTTTGTTTTTGATCTTTACGGCGGGCTATTACATTACCTTGGGCTGGGGAGCCTACAGTCTTTCTCTGGGCACCATGACCTATGGTACCTTGACGGCAATGCTGCAGCTGGTAGGTCAGCTGCAGACTCCCTTTAAAAATCTGTCCTCCTTGCTGTCAAGCGCATTTGCAACCCTGGCCTCTGCAGAACGTATGATGGAGCTGGAGGAGCTGGAGGAAGAGGAGCAGCTGCCCTGTGATTTGGAAACAAAGGACTTTGATCATCTTGCGGTGGACAAAATCTCCTTTCAGTATCCGGGCGTTACGGTATACCAAAATGCTTCTTTGGTTTTGAAAAAGGGCGAATTTTTAGCAATAGCAGGCCATTCCGGCATCGGGAAAAGCACTCTGCTGAAACTGCTTATGGGCATTCTCCGTCCTCAGGAGGGGCATTTGTATGTGTACGGAAAAGACGGAAAGCAAGCAGAGATCAGCCGGTGCACCAGACGATTTTTTTCCTATGTTCCTCAAGGAAACATGATATTGTCCGGCACGATCCGGGATAATATTCGTTTTTACCGGGAAGAATTTTCTGATGAACAGGTGGAGCAGTGCGCAAAAATTGCTCAGATGGAGGAGTTTTTGCAGGAGCTTCCCCAAGGCTTGGATACGATATTGAAGGAAGGGGGAGAGGGGCTGTCGGAAGGACAGATCCAGCGGATTGCCATCGCAAGAGCCCTTTTGGGAGACGCTCCCGTACTTCTGTTAGATGAGGCCACCTCTGCTCTTGACGAAGCAACCGAGGAAGCGGTACTACGGCAAATCAAATCAATGACGGAAAAAACCTGCATCATTGTTTCCCATAAGCGAGCAGCCTTTTCGATTTGTGACAAGACGGTGCTGGTGCAGGACGGAGGATTAGAAGTAAGGGAGGAAACACTATGATTTCACTTCAGGCGGCCGGGCTTGGTATTGCGGCAGAAGGCTTTGATACTCCTTTGTTTCGGCAAAGAACCAAGGAATATGCGCAAAAGGTAGAGCAGCCTCAGCTTCGCATTTCCTGTGAAATAAGAAAAGAGCTTTCCAAGCCGGAGGGCATTGAAATTGCTGCTCAAGGGGAGCGGCACTGGCTAAAAAGCGGATCAGGCTATGCGTTTTATGACAGCATTCCGGTAGAAGGGCGTGAACAGATCATCGCTTCTGTCAGTGCCAACAGGGATTGGTCCTGTGTAACCGCAGAGCTTTGGGATGTGGAGCCTTTGGGAGGGGCATCCTTGGAGGTGCGGAATTTTAACCTGCTGGGGGAGGTATTCCGATGGTTTTTGCCCTTTCATGAGGGAATGGTATTTCATTCCTCCTGTTTGCGCTGTAACGGAAAGGCAATGGCCTTTTCCGCTCCCTCCGGAACGGGAAAATCCACCCATACCGGATTGTGGCGGGAGTATTTTCCAGGAGTGGAAATGATTAATGATGACAGTCCGGCCATTCGGTTTTCCGACGGACGTATGATTGCCTACGGTACCCCCTGGAGCGGCAAAAGCGACATTAATCATAATATCAGCGCACCCTTGGAGGCCATTGTGTTTTTGGAGCAAGCAAAGGAAAACAGCCTGTGCAGCCTCAGCGGCAAAGAAGCCGTCTTTCGGCTGCTGCGTGAGTTGGCACGGCCGGTCTATCCGGAGCTTCTGCAAATGACCTTAGCTTTTTTGGAGCAGATGTTAGGAGCCGTCCCGGCTTATTTATTAAAGTGCAATATTTCAAGAGAGGCGGCAGAGCTTTCTCATTCATTATTAGAGGTGGTAAAGTGACACAAGAACAGGTCATTCAATGGATTCATTCTACAGAGCTGTTTGGCTCTGTTTTGGGGCTTTCCTCCATTCGTGAGCTGCTCAGGCGGCTGGGAAACCCTCAGAAAAAATTACAAATCATTCACGTTGCAGGCACCAACGGCAAAGGCTCCGTCTGCACCATGCTGGCCTCCGTTTTAACGGCTCAGGGCTATCGGACGGGACTTTATACCTCCCCCTATATTGAAGAATTTCGGGAGCGGATCTGCATTGACAACGAAATGATTTCTCCGTCTGCCCTTGCAGAATGCGGTCAATTGGTCAAGCAGGCCTGCGATGAGATGAGAGCGGACGGGCTGTCTCATCCCACCGAGTTTGAACTGGTAACGGCAATCGGCCTGCTTTATTTTGAGCGAGAAAAGTGTGACTTTGTGGTGCTGGAGGTAGGCTTGGGGGGCCGGCTGGACGCCACCAACGTGATCGATCCTCCTTTGCTTTCCGTCATTACTATGATTGATTTTGATCATGTTGCAAGACTGGGCAATACCCTGGGAGAAATCGCCTATGAAAAATGCGGTATTATGAAGGAGGGCAGCCGTGCCGTTTCTGCGCCGAATCAGCCACCGGAGGCGGAGCAGGTGATTCGGGAAACAGCCTCTCGTTTGAACATCCCTCTTTCCTTTGCGGCTTCTCCTTCCCGGATCTCGGCCAGCTTTCAAAAAACTGAATTTGTGTGGAACGATGGAACCTATGCCGTCCCCTTACTGGGAGAATATCAGGCATGTAACGCCGCTACAGCATTAGAGGCAATGGGGAAATTGCAAAAAATCGGTGTAGCAATTTCAAAGGAAGCCATTGTAAAGGGCTTAAGCATGGTGCGCCATAAGGCAAGAATGGAGCTGATCCGTCCCAATCTTATGATTGACGGAGGACATAATTTGTCAGGCATTACCGCCCTTTGCGACTTTATTCGACAAAGGAAAGAGAACCGTAAAATTATTATTGTGGCCGGAATGCTTGAGGATAAGGATCACCGCGCCTGCGGCGCATTGCTGCGGCAAACGGCGGATGTTTTGATCGCAACCCAAACGGACAGCCCCAGAAGACTGGAGGCGGAAACCTTTGCCCAGGATACCCAGGCGGATTTTTGCAAACAGGATCCCATTGAAGCGGTGCAGTTTGCTTTGCAGCTGGCAAAGCCTAAGGATCTGATCGTTGCCTGCGGATCCTTTACGCTGGCAGGGCCGATCCGGTCGGAATTTCTCATAAAATAACGAACAGTTCCCCTTTTTCGACAAAGGAGTTTTTTTCGGAAGATAGAATTCCCTTAGAAGAAAAGGGGGATGATTATGAAAACAGAACTCCGGAGCAGAACCTTGATTGCCCATATTGACGGGGAATTGGATCATTATTCTGCCTCTGATATTCGGAAAAAGCTGGATCGTGAAATTGCGGGCAGAACGGTGAAAAATTTGATTTTTGATTTTTCCGACCTTGCTTTTATGGACAGCTCGGGATTGGGCGTTATCATCGGCAGATATAAAAAAATGAAGGAAAAAAACGGAACGGTTTTGCTGGTGTGCAACAAAGCCCATGTGGACAAGCTGTTAACGGTATCCGGCTTAAAAAAGCTTTTGGGGGTAAATAAATCCGTGGAAAGCGCTATGAAAAAAATTCAGGGGAGGGAATCAAATGAAAGCAGATAATTATATGGTTGCCACATTCAAAAGTATCCCTTCCAACGAGGCCTTGTCCCGGGTGATGGTGGCCTCCTTTGCTTCACAGGCGGATCCATCCTTTGAGCAAATTGCCGATATTAAAACGGCCGTCAGTGAGGCGGTCACCAATTCTATTGTACACGGTTACGAGGGAAGGGAGGGGGAGATCAAAATTTCCTGCCTGATGGAAGGCTGCCTTCTTACTGTGATCATTGAGGACTACGGCAGAGGGATTGAGGACGTGGAGCAGGCCAGACAGCCCTTGTTTACCACCAATTCCGACGGTGAGCGAACCGGCATGGGGTTTACTGTGATGGAGCTGTTTATGGATCGCGTTCAGGTGATTTCCAAGCTGGGAGAAGGAACTCGGGTCATTATGACAAAGGAGCTGATTCCCCACACGGAGGACCCCGTGAAATGACGGAAAAGCAAAGCACAAAGGCCTTAATTTCAGCAGCTCAGCAGGGAGATCTCGTGGCCTTGGAACAGCTTGTAGAGCAAAACAACGGCTTGATTTACAGTGTGCTAAAACGCTTTTTGAACCGTGGGCAAAGCCGGGAGGATTTGTATCAAATCGGTTGTATCGGCCTGCTGAAGGCGATCAAACGGTTTGATTTTTCTTTGAATCTACAATTTTCTACCTATGCAGTTTCCTTGATTTTAGGGGAATTGAAGCAGTTTTTTCGGGATGACGGAATGATCAAAGTCAGCCGGGAATGGAAAGCCCTAGCCATCCGGGCAGCAACGGTTCAGCAGGAGCAGGAGAAAAAAAGGGGGCAGGAACTAAC
>JAXEOR010000142.1:0-25775 GCA_034117945.1 Clostridia bacterium
TACCTGCTGGAAAAACCATCTCTTTGGGAGGACACAACCATTGGTCAAAACATACAGGCCGTAAAAGACTTAGACAGTCTGGAACGGTATCGGGTCACACTGGCCATCGTTCCGCCTGCCTATGAAATATTGCAGGAAAAGCTCCCCAAATATGTGTATCAGCCCGTGATCCCAAAATTGAACGAAACCGTTCAAAAGGAGCTGGCAGGTACCGGCGTGCAGATTGCTGATCCCACCGGTCTTCTTTGGGAGCACAGGCAGGAATATTTATACTACAAAACAGACCACCACCAAACCAGTAAGGGAAGCCGGCTGGTGTATGAATCCTTGGCCCAGGCTCTAGACTATCAGCCCTTGGGCGACGAAGAATTTGAACCCATTGATGTTTCTCATGATTTTCTGGGCACCACCTATTCCAAGGCACTGCTCCCCGTCAAACCGGACACCGTTACAGAATATGAGCGAAGGGATTCCTCCGGCTTTCGGGTTCGTTTTCCCTATGAGGATCAGCAGTATGACTCCCTGTATTTTCCCGGGCATTTAAAGGAAAAGGATCAGTATGCCTTCTTTTTAGACGGAAACCATGCCCTCACCGTCATTGACGGACCCAATCAAAACGGCCGTCAGCTGGCCATTTTGAAGGATTCCTATGCCCACAGCCTGGCACCCTTTTTGGCAAATCATTTTGAAACCATTCATATGATCGATCTGCGCTATTTTCAGGAGGATATTTTGCAGTATCTGACACAAAATCAAATAGAGGACGTTTTGCTGTTATACGGCACTTCTTCTATGATGACAGATCCGTCCCTGCAAAAGATATCCGCATGCATCAAAACCTCCCCTTATGCCAAGCTGCAAAAATACGGCAAGGTGGAGCAAAGCCAGCCGGTAGACCGTTCTTATTTTTGCGATGCAGTTTTTGTGGGGGATTCCCTGACCGTTGGGTTTCAAATGTATTCCGATTTGACCGAAGCAAGCTTTTTGTGCAGCACGGCCATGTCGATCAACGGTCTGGGCAGCACTCCGGCTCCTGGGGGTGGAAGCTATCTGGATCAGTTGCTTCAGGGAAGCTATCAAAAGATTTATATTATGCTGGGCATCAACGAAGCCGTTACGCCGGACAATCAGGCAGCTTTTATGGAAAAATACAGCACTTTGATTGATACGGTCAAGGAGGCTCATCCCTCCTCTTATATTTACATTCAGTCCATGTTGCCGGTTTCCCAAAGTCGGGATCAGGAGGGAACCCTTCAAAATGCCGTAATTCAAGCCTACAATCAAGAACTGGAGCAAATGGCAGCGGACAAAAAGGTATATTATCTCGACCTTTACAGCACAGTTTCGGATGAAAACGGATTTTTGCCGGAGGATTGTACGGTGGACGGCGTGCATCTGCAAAAGGAAGGGTATCTCAAATGGCTGGAATATTTACAAACCCATGCCGTGGCAGATCCATCCGCTATCGCAGTTTCCACAGAGCCGGAGCAGCCTGTGATCAGTGATTATGATGTGTCCGGTATCGCCGCCCAATTAAAAGAAAACCTTGCGTTTACAGATGATTTAGGAGAAATCAGCCCTGCAATGCTGTATCAAACCCACGGAATTGATCCAAGCCTGGCGGCAAACGGCGCCGGTTGGATCGGCGGCGGTGCCACAGCGGAAGAAATTGCGGTGTTTGAGGCGGTCAGTCAGGAGGAGACAGCTTATTTTGAAAAACAGCTTGAAGCATATTTGCAATTTCGCATTCAAAGCTATGAAACCTATTTGCCCTCTCAGGTGCCAAAGCTAAAACAGGCCTTTCTTTACACGCAGGATAAGCTGATTGTTCTGATTGTAGCAGAGGATCACAGTCAGGCAAAGGAAATCCTGGAGCAGGCAATCAAATAACCCATCCATCTTCGGAACCTTTTCCGAAGATGGATTTTTATTGCAAAACAAATTGCCCGCTGCCGGTAAAAAATCCGGTGGCGGGCGTGTTTTTCATTCTTCTGCTTATGAATCAAATATTCCTTTTAAAATCTGCTGCTCTGTTTTTTCAATTAAAATCGGATCAAGCAAGGACAGAAGCTTTTCGTCTGCCTGATCCAAACACTGTTTTGCTTCGGAAATATGCTCGGTTGCCTCTTTCATCTCTTTTTGATAGGAAGAAGACAGAAGGGCGATCTGCTCCCCATTATCCTCGTCCGTACCGGGCTCTACGGCAATTTGATAAATATCAATGATCTCATCCTTTTCCCGTGAGGGGAAATATTCATGGGGAGAAGTACTGTCAAACAGGCAAAGCCCCAATTCTCTGGACAGGATCATATCCAGACTTGCCGGGTCGAAGGCGCAGTGATAAATCTCCGTATCAAAGCCCCGGCTAAGGGCATATTCCGCTATCTTCCGCAAAAAGGTTGACTTACCCGTTCCCGGCCTTCCCTTAATAAAATACCGTTTTTCCACATTTTCGGTCAATTCAGCAATATAATCTTTGGCACCACTCACGGTAGCAGAGCCAAAAAAACGATCCTTTTTTGTGCCGGTTTTAGGCAAATACCGGTTGCCGATCAGCTTGTCAGAAACTTGCTCTGCCAGCCGGTTTAACAGTGCAAAATCTGTCTTTTGTATGTAGATCTGTTCCCATTCATCATGAATTTTTTTTGCTCTGGAAAAGCAAGCGTACACCTCCTCCATCGCCTTCTCATAACCGCCCCGATCCAGCAGATTTCCTGCGGAAAAGGAATCCTTTTCCGCAAAGGGCATCCCTAACACGCCGCACCCGTTTACCACAACCCCCTTCGGAAGCGCATCAAAGCAATGATGTATGAGATCAAACTCACAATTTTCCTTTTGGGCTTGCTCTGTAATTTTATCAATCAGTGCCGCTGTCAGACTTCGTGGATAATCGTAAAGCCGATACCACTTCTTCAGTCCTGTAAAATTGGATGAGCTAAAATCAACATAACCTGCAGATCCGTAGCTTTCTACAAAATAATCCATAAAAATCTCCATTCCATGCCCTGCATCAGCAAATCGTATGAAAAATCTCTTATTCATGCAGGGCATGGGATGATAAGAGATTTTTTGCCCGGACGCACCAATGATTCCGCCAAAATTTCGCCAAAAAAACATTCCTGCGTCCTCCATTTTTATAGTATATTCCCTCCGGTTTGTTTTGATACATTCAATCAGCATGAAATTGATTCATTTTTCAAAAAATTAGTCTCAAGGCACAAAAACAGGGGCGGCACAACGGCCGCCCCGAACTACAGACTTGCTTATTCTTCAAATGTCATTGTCACTTCTTCTCCGAAGGTATCTCCCACATAAGGCTGTACCACATAGGTTTCGTCCCGGGAAATTGCTTCACCGTACATTTTAATCACGAAAGCCTGACCGGGAGCAGCTTTTGCCGGCTGCTGCGTTGCCGCATCGCAGGCAGGCAGGAGCAGCGCTTGAGCAGGATCCGCCTGTCGCCAGATTTTCATGCCGTACTGGGCTTCAAAGCCCGGCTGATAATACTGATTCAGCTTCCCGTAGGCAAAAATCACCGGCTTATTCTCCTCCGTTTTGAACCAGTTATACTCCGACTGACTGCTGATCTGAGGAGGAGTTTCCGTAAGCTGAGTAAAGGTGACCGCAACATTCGTTTCCTCAGTGATATTGCTTAACGTCACGATCCCGTTCTCATCCGGAATCATTTGCTGGCCGTTGGCCGTTACACTGTCCACCCCATACCCTGACTCCGGCTGAACCGTCAGAGATAGGCCGTTTGCCACATCATAATCTGCCTTCGCACCGGATGCTACCGTTTGACCGCCAATCAGCACAGTACCGCCCTGACTATAGGTTACCGTTACAGGCTTTTTGGAAATGTGCTGACAGATCATCAGATCGTCATAATAAGAAAACTGTGGCAGGCTGTATGCTGCAACACCTGCAGCTACATTCATGGTGGGGTTCACATACTGCTCTGTAAACGCCAGCACACCGTCTACATAAATGGAAACGATCCCCTGATCTGTAAAGCGGTCTTTGGAATCACCGGTAGATACATACACCACCTGATGCCAGCCCTTGCTTCTGGGAACAGCGTCAAATCCGTTCTGCCCGTCCAAAGCCCGACGAACATTCCCCGCTCCTATATAATTCGTACCTGTTTTTTCATAGGTTCTGTTGCCTGCGCCGCTGGTAACAGAATAATACTTGTTGCTGATCCCGGTCTGCAAACCTACGTTATACTGTCCGGTGCAGGGCAGCTGATTGCCATCCTCGTCCTTATCATGAGCCTGGAAGTAAATGTAGGCATCAGCCGATTCGCTTGTGCCGTTATCGTAGAACCAGCCCTGCAAAATCATGCTGGCAGTATAAGGGGTGGATCGATAAATGTCATACCGATTCCATTTTCCCTGGGTGCTGGTGCTTCCGCTGGGATATTTACTGATTTTCAGCGCAAAGCTTCCGGTATTCACCGGATCGGTCACCTTGGCAATATGAGTGTCAACTGCCGGGTCAAAGGTTTTGGTTTCAAAGCCCTCGAACACCCTGGAGCCGTTGTACACAATGATCACCACACTGGCTGATGCAGTGGTGCCGTCATCATTATGGAAGATAGCAGTAACAACCGCCGTTCCTTCTTTGCCAAGGGTCAGTATTCCTGTTCCGTCCTCAGCCTCCGCTACCATAGGATCAGAGGACTGATAGGTTAATTTTTCATGGCCGGTAATATCGTAACGTCCGCCCCGGTCTGCTGTTCCGGTCACATGAATCTGACCGCTGGATCCGGCCGTATAGGTCGTTTGGGTATGCTCCAGCAGCAAATCGGTATAAGTAAAGCTTTCAAAATCGGGCGAAATTGCAATGGGGCCTACCGCCTCGGAAGGGGTATAAACACCGATAGAAGGCTCTGCATCAGAACAGGGCTTTACCAGTGCCCGCAGGTATTTTCCAACATAATCGTTGGCAGCCACATAGGTCTTTTCGTTGGCTCCTGCAATATCCGTCCAGATTTCTCCATCACCCGATACCTGCCACAAATATTTGCTGCCCTGCTCTTCGTCCTGATTGGCGTCGTTGTAATCATAGGACAGGGTCAGGGTTTCGTATTCCTCCGCCGTTCCCGTAATCCGGACGTTGCTTGCCGTTGGCGCCTCGGGCATCACAGCGTTATACCCTTCCGCCAATTCACGCAACGCACCGGCCGCCTGATCCACCTGAGACTGGGTTGCCTTTTCATTGTTCAAAACATCCTCCGCCTGGGTCAAAACAGTGTTCCATTCTGTCAGCTGCTCCTCGCTCAGCTTGCCGGTATCCACCCCGGAGGCCAGCAGCAAGGCCTGACACAGCGCCGATTTATCACTGCCGCCCGCCGCCTTTGCACTGGAGCAGGTAATTTCCCAAATAGAAGCATGATATTGGGTGCTTGCAGTATTTTTAAAGGTAATCCGTAGCTGAGAGCCTCTGGCATAGCCCAAAGAGAAGACAGTGCTGTCGCCGTTGGCACTCACATCTTGTAAGGACTGCTTGTCAATCACGGTAACCCACTCATCATCCCGGTACACCTCTACCGTGGTTTCCTGGGAACGGGTTCCCACCCCCTCCGTACCGCTGGGCTGAAACTCGTAGATTTTCAGTTCATCCAGATACTGTTCCTCGCCCAAATCGAAGGTAAGGCTATAGGTTCCCTGGCTGGCAGCACCGTCGCCGATAGCAAACCGGGTATCCAGCTTACCGTCTGTTAAGCAATCCAGCCCATAGCCGCCTAGAATATTGCCGACTGACGAGGTGGCAATTTTCCCGGATAAAACATTATTTTCTGCCGCTAAATCCACCTTTGCACCGGAGCACTGCACCTCATATATCGTTGCCGACTTGTGGTAGTTTTCATTGCTTGAATCGGTAATGGTATTTTTAAAGTTGATCCGCACATGATCTGCCTCTGCACCGCCCAGCGAGAAGGTGTTATATTTGCTGCCGTCATAGGAGGGCGTCAGGCTGACGGGATCGGTAATCACCTGATAGGTAGAGCCCCCGTCCTTTGAAACCGCAATGGTGGTTTCCTGAGAACGAGTTGATCCTCCCCATTCATACAGCTTCAGATCATACAGCTGATAGGTTCCTTCCAGATCGATGGTAACGTTAAACACACCGTTACAGGGATTGCCGTCACCGATGGCCATACGGTCTGTATTGCTTCTGGCAATATACCCGTCCACCATCAGATCATAGCCCATATTCGAAATCGTAGAAGCTGATCCGGTGATAGGCTTATTTAACAGAACATTCTCTTCTGTTTCCGGCACAACCAGCTGCATCCCTGAGCACTGAATTTCCCAGATGGTAGCGGATTTTGCGTTTCCGCTGGTATTCTGGAAGGTAATCCTGGCTGCTGTGGCCGCCCGATTGCCAAGGGCAAAGGAGGTATACTGCCCATTAGAGGTAATCACGTCCAGAGACTGATTTTCAATCACCGTTTCCCAAGTCCCGTCTATCTGCAATTCAATTTTGGTATTGCCAGAACGAGTTCCTCCTTCATCCGGCTTAAACTCATAGATCCTCAAGGTATCCAGCAGATAGGTTCCGTCCAGCGTAATGGTAACAGAATTAGGATCTGCCGAATCTCCTACGGCATAACGAGTGCTCATACTTCCAT
This sequence comes from Clostridia bacterium, assembly GCA_034117945.1. Taxonomy (GTDB): domain Bacteria; phylum Bacillota; class Clostridia; order HGM11514; family HGM11514; genus SIG438. The sequence continues at coordinate 6,638 of JAXEOR010000142.1, forward strand.
CCAATGCGTTTTCATAGGGATAGCTTGATATTACGCTTTTTGTACCGGTAATGGTTTGGTTTAAAAAGACGTTTTCCTCTACCGTTGCGCTGCCGCCGCCCAAGGTCATCTCCGTAATATCGCTTTCGAACTGACTTATGCGGGCGGAAACACCGTAGGTGATACTTTTATCTGCATTTTGCAGCACCATCACCGGATAAGTCGACTTTTGGCAGGTCTCCCATTTCCCGTTTCGTTTTTCATACAGTGTATATCCGTCGGCATTTTCTACCGCAGAGGCGGTTACCTGAAGGGTCGAATCGGTCACAAACTGCCCGGTCACCTTTTCCGGAGCAGCTACCGTTACCGCCTCCGCAATCGCCGCAGTGCCTTGGCTTTCCCTGCCGTTTGAGGCGGTGGCGGTCACCTTGTAGGTGGCCTGCTTGCCCACAGAGGCCTCCGGAATATCATAGGTATAAGAGGTGCCGGTCACATTCTCTGCTACCACGGTATAATCAGGTGCGCTTTCTTCCGCCCGGTAGACGGTATAGGAAGCTGCATCCTCGCTGGCCGTCCAGGTAAGGCTGGCCTGCTTGAAATCGGTCTGATCCAGGCTAACCTTCAGATCGGAAGGTGCTTGTACAGCAGTATAGCTTGGAATCTCGCTGATGGTATAGGAAACCCCCTCCTTGGTGGCAAAACGAATCAAATCGCCGTTTTCCTTTGTGACAGACACCTGACTTCCATCAGAGGCGGTCACTGTTGCCTGGCCAATATTATAATACTTCACCCGGCAGGTTTCTCCCGCCTTGGAGGTAATCCGGATGGTCTCCATCTGCCCTCCGGACCACTTGGCCGCAACCTCAAAATTTCCCCGAGCCACCAGCCCGGAATAGTTCCCGCTGCTCCATGCTTCCGGAATCGCCGGCAGAGGCTCGATATAGCCCTCGTGGCTTTGCAGCAGCATTTCTGCCACGCCCGAGGTTCCACCCAGATTCCCGTCAATCTGGAAGGGCGGATGGGTATCCCACAGATTGTTGTTGGTTCCTGTTTTTAACAGCTGCTGATATAATGCATACGCTCTCTCTCCCCGTTTGGTTCTGGCCCACAAATTTAACCGGTGCGCCATGGCCCAGCCGGTGGATTTATCGCCCCGCTCAGTCATGGTAACCGCTGCCGCATCAAACCAGGCGGGGGTAGTTTCGTTGATGATGGTTCCGGGATACAAGCCCACTAGCTGAGAGATATGCCGATGATTATATTCGCCGATCTCACCGTAATAATTCTCTTCCCTGAATTCCTTCACCTGACCGGAGGCACCTACAACGACAGGATCCAGCCGATCTATCCGTTCCTCCAGCAGTTTTACTTCCTCGTCGTTTTCCTTGCCCAGCACCTTGGCCAGTTCAATGGCGTCCTTGTGCATTTCATAAGCGTTTTGCTGATCCCATGCCGTACCAACGCTGGTATAACTTTGTTCAGGAGAAGAAGAAGGATCTTCAAGCAAATCATCCCCGTAAGGCTCCAGCACCTTGGTCATAAACAAAGCCGCTCCCAGCACCGCCGGATACAGCTCCTCCTCCAGCTTGGTCTGATCCTGAGTGAACTCATAATACTCATAAAAGCTTTTTGCCATCAGCGCACCGGTACCATATCCATCCGTCCCGACTCCATTAGGCAAATACATGGAATAGGGATTGGCTCCCGTCCCAATAGACCAGCCGCTTCCTCCCGGCAGATCGGCATTACCACTGTGCTGAGATAAAATATGGCTTTGCGCCAGTGCCTCCGCCTTGGGAAGATAAGCGTTAAAATAATCAATATAGCAATCAAACAGCTCTGCCAGATTGGTGCTGAACACCGGCCAGTAATTCATTTGAATATTGCTAAAATTAATGATCTTAATATTAATTATAACATAAAAAAAACCATTGCTTTTTGTCACTGAAATATGGTATAATGTCACCAAAAGAATCTTTTTTGGGGGGATAGGCAATGAATTTGGTATTGGAGCCAAAGCAGATGACTGATTTTAGCCCGGTTGATTTTGGGCAGGAGGTCTGTCTGCCCGGCAAATATTTTGGGCCTCATGTAAGGGACTATTATCTCATTCACTATGTATCCGCCGGCCGGGGTGTTTTTCAAAATCCAAGAAAAAGCTATCAGATCACAGAGGGGCAGGCCTTTTTGATTCGGCCGGGGGAGGTTTGCAAATATACTGCAGATTTGAATCACCCCTGGGTTTATACCTGGATCGGATTTCTGGGCAATATGGCACCCGCCTTTGATCGGGCACCGGATGTATTTGAAGCAGATGGACTGTTATTTGAAGAAATGCTGTCGGTGGATCAGTTTTCCTCCTCTCAGGCGGCCTTTTTGGCCGGAACGTTGTTTAAGCTTTACTGCAGCCTGTTTGATCAAAAAGAAAAGCCCGATTATGTGAATCGGACAATCGGATATATCAACATCAATTATATGAAGCCCATCCGGGTGGAACAAATTGCCGATCTGCTGGGAATCAACCGAAAATATCTGGCCAGAATTTTCAAAGAAAAAACGGGTAATACCATGCAGCAGTATCTGATTCAGAAACGGGTCGCAAAGGCCAAAAGGATGCTGTCCAGTGGGTTTAACGTTGAGGAAACCGCTTTTATGGTCGGCTATACCGACAGCTTTACCTTTTCTAAAATATTCAAAAAATACTGCGGTGTTTCCCCTAAGCACTATCAGAAAAGCTGTTATAAAAGCCGCGACTTGTTAGATACACTATGACAAAGGCTGCTGACAAAAGAACTGTCAGCAGCCTAACTTTATTGTTCTTTTTTTAGCGCAATGCCGCCGTTTTGCCCGCAGGAACACAGATTGACTGAGATTTCTGCCCGTTCCACTCATTGCAGGCCAGCCAAAGATCCACACCGCTGGGGTTGTATACCCAGGTTTGATCCACGGCAAATTCCAGCCGTTCAAAGGCCTTCACATACTGATAAATTTCCATATTGGTGGCGTACCAAATGTCCTCTCTGCCCCCAATGGTGCGGGCAAAGTCTTCAATGATATGCCAGTTTCCGTCATTTTCAAACTCATAGGAGTGACCCCATAAATAAAACAGCCTACTGCCATGCTGCCGGGGGGTTCCGGGCTGCGCCTCTAAAAACTCCTGGGTCAGCTCCGCCAGCCTTTCATCCCTGTGATGGCAGGTGGGATGCCAGGTGAGAAACTCCTCCGGCAGATGAAAGCTATGGTGGGCACGGGTGGTTCTGGAATAAGCAATTTCATTGGCACGAAGCACCTCCAGCAGCTCATCTGTATATGTACCGAAGGGATAGGCCATCCCCCGGATCACCTGCCCCATCATTTCCTCCAGCCGTCTGCGGTCCTCGCAAACCTCGTAGCTTGCCGTTCCCTTGGCCATATACGGAAATTGCCCGTGGTTCAACCCGTGAATCGCCACCTCATGACCGGAATTCAAGTAGGTTTCTTTGGCCTCGGAGGCCGTCATCCTCCTGGTGGGTTTCGGATCGGTTGTCCCCTCCTCCGAAAACAGGTTAGAATTGATATTAAATGTTCCCTTCAACCCATATTGATTCATGATGGAAATCAGCCGCTGATCTGTTTTAACACCGTCGTCATAGCTGAGCGTGACTGCCTTTGCCCGCCCTTTTGGAAACCGCATAATAACCAATTTTCTTATCATCCTAATCTCCCTTCCGCCGGTCTGAGCCGGCATAAATCATCAGTATCACTCCGGCCAAAATCGGAACATCCGTTTTTAATATCCCGCAGACCCTTCTAACGATTCGTCATGATCAATCCAGTGCTGCACCGGAATCACTTTATAGGTTTCCTTGGTTCTGCGAATGACCACCTCGGTAATTCCTGCATTGATGATCAGCCTTTTACACATGGCGCAGGGCGCGGCGCTTTCCACCAGGGCTCCCGTTTTCATTTCCCGCCCGGTTAAATACAGCGTTCCCCCCTGCATTTCCTGACGGGAGGCGCTGATGATACAGTTCGCCTCTGCATGAACAGAGCGGCACATTTCATATCGCTCTCCTCTGGGAATGTTCAGCTTATCCCTCAGACATTCTCCCATATCACAGCAGTTTTTTCTGCCCCGGGGCGCTCCCGTATAGCCGGTAGACACAATTTCATCGTTTTTCACAATTACCGCGCCGAAATTACGCCGTAGGCAGGTGCCCCGCTCCAGCACAGTTTCTGCAATATCTAGATAATAATTGCACTTTTCTACCCGGTTCATGCTTCCTCCTCCATTTCGGTGATTTTCGCAATCCGCCCGTCATGACGGCCGCCCTCATACTCTGCGGTCAAAAAGGATTTCACAATATCGCATGCCAAATCGATCCCCAGCACCCGAGCCCCCAAAGCCATCACGTTAGCATCATTGTGCATCCTGGTCAGCCGGGCAGAATAGGTATCTGAGCACAGAGCCGCCCGGATCCCCTTCATCTTGTTTGCGGCAATGCTCATGCCGATTCCCGTGCCGCAAATGAGAATTCCCCGATCACACTGGCCGCTTTTGATCCCCTGGCAAACCTTTTTGGCAATGTCCGGATAATCCACCCGATCGGTGGTATAAGTGCCGTAATCCTCCACTTCAAATCCTAGGCTTTTGACATAATCCTTGATCTGCTCCTTGAATTTCACCCCTGCGTGATCGCATCCGATTCCAATTTTCATCTTTCCTGCCACCTTTCCGGAGCACCGCTTGCGCTGCTCCGTCATATAAAATCTCCCACAGCTCTCTTAAGGAGCCGGGAATTATTGTTTCTTTTGTCGCTGCTCCAGCTCTCTTTGTGCCTGAGGCTTGCTGATATAGACCGCCGTCAGCTCTGGAGCCGGGATCGGAGAGCCTGTCAAGGCGGCAGCCGCTACCGAGGAAGCCATAGGAAAGCAAAGCCGCTCTCCCAGGCAGGGCAATCCCAGCTCCTCGGCGTACAATAAGCCTCCGTCCCCTGCCAAAACCACATCCTGCCGGCCGCGGATCAACTCCGCCGCCTCCTCCACCATAGCAGCAAAGGGCTGTGTGCGGCATATCATACGGCTGCCGTCCCAGTAATAGCCTGCGGCATACACCCGCCGCCTGCCTCCGTCCAGCAAAACAAAAACATCTCTGTTCTCCCCGGCAGCATTATAGGCAAGGCCTTCCAGGGTATTCACCGCCGCCACAGGCTTTTTCATCACCTGGGCAAGGCCCTTGATGCAGGCCAACCCAATCCGGATGCCGGTAAAGGAGCCCGGGCCGTTGGCCGCCGCAAACAAATCAATCTGCTCCAGGGAAAGGCCAGTTTCCTGCAGCAGTCTCTCGATCAACGGCATCAGCCTTTGGGAATGAGCCTTTTGATTGTAAACTGCGTATTCTCCCAAGCAGTGCTCCTGATCGCAAACCGCTGCGGTCAGCATACTTGTGGTGGTATCCACTGCCAGTACCTTCATCCTCTCAGTCCTTCCATGTTAGATTGTCTTCCATGTAATCCGGCGGAATTCCTCTCCCCGGGACAAATCCCGTTCGATCAGCACATGATACACACCTCCGGGCAGCACATCCTCAATATGCTCCGCCCATTCAATCATGCACACACCGCCTGCGTCAAAATATTCGTCCAAGCCGGCGTCCTCCGCAGAAATGCCGCTCTCCAAACGATACATATCAAAATGATACAAAGCCAGCCTTCCGCTGTGATATTCATTCACCAGCGTAAAGGTGGGGCTGGTAATATCCTCTGTGATCCCTAGTCCCCGGGCAACCCCCCGGACAAACACACTTTTCCCAACCCCCGGCTCCCCGTGGAGACAAACAATGTCATTTTCCCGCAGCCGGGAGGAAAACTCTTCTCCCGCCAGCAAGGTCTGCTGTTCTGAAGTGGAAATCAATCCCCTTCCTCCTTCCCTTAGTATATCACATTTGCTAAGGATCCGTCAATACAAGATGCCGGGATACTGCTCCTGCACCTGCCGGTAGCTTTCCAGATCGCCGATATCATACCGCTTTCCCGGCATTTCCATTGCATACACCGCTCTTTGACCGCACAGCCAGGCCAAAAAACCTCCGGGAGCGTCTGTTTTGCAGCCTGCCGCAATCCCCTGTGAAATCAGTGGCAGGGTCTCCTTGGGATAGCAATAGAAGGGAGGGATCATCCAATTGGCCTTGGGACACTCCGGCTTTTCCTCCATGGAAACCGCCCGGTCACAGCCGTCCACCTCCATCACTCCCCCCTTTTGCAGCACCGCCCGATTTTCCTCGTAATACCGCATAACGCAGGGAGCCTTTTTCTGCTCAAAATAATCCAACAGACGCCCCAGAGAAAAATCCAGCACGTTATCCCCTGCGGCCACCAGCAAATCATCCTTTAAAGAAAGATGGTCAATGGCAAGGGCAATATCCGCCACCGCTCCCAGCCTGGTTTCGTTGGAGATGGTGCCGTCGTCAAGTACCACAAGCTCCGCACTTATCTTTTTCTTGTCTTTCCATTCTAAAAAATTTTCCATATATTTGTGGTTAGACACCACAATCAGCCGGTTCACCCGACCCGACCGGTCAATGTCATCCACCAGCCAATCCAGAATACTCTTTCCCTTAACCTCCAAAAGAGGCTTGGGGGCATGTTCTGTTAAGGGATACAGCCTGGTGGCATATCCCGCCGCTAAAAACAAACAATCCATCCTGTTTCCTCCTTATCCTATGGTGCAGCCGTCTGCCGAATGACAAAAATGAACGGAAAAAGCATTGCGATACTGGGGAAATTTCTCCAGATACCGCTGGGTTACCCTTTTCTCTATCGTTTCCCGGAAGGCCGGATCAATCAAAGCCATACAGCAGCCCTTAAACCCGGCGCCGCTGAACCGCCCGCCGTAGATGCCGTCCGTTTCTCTCATAATTTCATAAATGGTGATCAGTTCCTCCGAGCCTGTTTCAAAGTTGTGAATACTGCTGTAGCCGCTTTCAAAGGACAGCTTTCCGTATTCCTCAATATCCCCCCGTCTCCAGGCCTCCGCGCCCCGGCGCACCCGGTCAAATTCCGTATAAAAATGCTGAGCCCGCTTTCTCCAGGGCTCGGGCAGTCTATGCTGATACTGCTCAAACACCTCTACCGGCACATCTCTCAAACGGCTGTCCTCAAACTTTCCGTAATTCATTCCGGAAAAGGCCTTCAGCGCATAGGAGGCCGCCTTCAATTCATCCACCCGCATATTAAAAGCCGTACCTACCAAGCTGCGCTCCATTCCGCTGAAAAAAATGGCAATCTCATAGGGCTTCATATTCCGAGCATCCGGGATCAGCTCATAGGAATCGTCTCTGGTATCCAAATAGAGCAAATGATTTTTGCGGCTGTACATTTCGCAGGACTGATCCAGCTTTCCGCAGTTCACCCCCACATATTCATTCTCCGCCCAAAGAGCCGCCTGAATCATTTCCTGCTTGCTCAAAACAAGATGATTTGCCTCGCACAGAGCACTCAAAAAGGCCAAAATCACCGCCGCAGAGGAAGAAAGACCCCCTATGGGAAGGCTGCCCTGAATCAAAGCGTAAATTCCCCGGTGCAGCTCATGCTTTTTCCCCAAAGCCGCAGCAGCACCCCGGATATAATCTGCCCAGTCCATTTGTCTGGGCATCACATCGCCAATATAAAACTGCACCTTTCCCTCAAAGTTTTTACTGCGAGCCTCCACAATGCCGTTTTCCGTGGGAACATACGCAATGGTAACGCCCTGATCAATGGCAAATCCGCTGACCAACCCGTACTGATGATCGCTATGGGCCCCGATCGGGCAAACCCGGTAGGGGCAAAACGCAGTTTTGATCTCTTTCGCCTTTGGATACAGCTTTAAGAATTCATCTATCATCGGTTTCCCTGCCTCCTATCATGTAACTTATTAATCATAGCATAAATTCTCAAAAAAGTCAAATCCAAAAGAAAAAAACTGCACCAACAGGCTGTTATGCCCGAGGTGCAGCTTGCAATCGGTTCTCGCAATTTATTTCTGATAAAATCCATATACCGGTACGGGGCCGTTTTTGACAGGCTGCGCCCAGCGAATCGCATTTTTCAGCACCTGGGCAACATCCTCCCGGTAATAGATCGGGTAGGTTTCATGCCCGGGACGGAAATAAAAAATCTTTCCTCTGCCCCGGTGGAAGCAGCATCCGCTGCGGAACACCTCTCCTCCGGAAAACCAACTTAAAAAGACAACCTCATCCGGATCGGGAATGTTAAAATGCTCTCCGTAGGTTTCCTCATGATCAATCTCGATCATTTCCGGCAGTCCCGCCGCAATGGGATGAGAAGGGCTGACCAGCCAAATTTTCTCAGTATCGCCGCTTTCCCGCCATTTCAGATCGCCGGAGGCCGCCCCCATCAAACGCTGAAAAATTTTGGATGCATGCCCGGAATGCAGCACAATCAGTCCCATGCCCTCCAGCACCCGTTTGTATACCCGGTCAACAATTTCATCCGCCACCTTATGGTGAGCCATATGCCCCCACCAAAGCAAAACGTCGGTATTGTCCAGCACCTCCTGGGTCAGCCCATGCTCCGGCTGATCCAGAGTGGCGGTGCGAACTTGAAAATCCGCTTCTGTGTCCAGCATACTTTTGATGGCATTGTGAATCCCCTGAGGATAGATCTTTGCAACCTCCTCCTGCTCTCTTTCGTGAACAAACTCATTCCAAACCGTTACCTTCAGCTGTTCCATCATAAACTCCCTTCCTGCTGCTCCTTTGCAGCCACCCGTTTTTGATTTGAATTTTTTACAGCAAAACCGTTCTTCCTTCCGTCCAGGATCGGTACGCCGCCTCCATCAAAACAGAAAGGCGAACCGCCTCATCTATCCCAAAATGCCGACCGGGAACCCCCTTTAAAATACTGCTGATCCAGTCATTCATAGGAGACTCTCCCGCCTCGCCCGGCAAGACTTCCCAGCTGCCGTCTGTCAAAATCTCTGCCTCTTTGTTTTGCACCCGCAAAAAACCTTTGGTACCGCTGATTTCAATCAAATAAGGATCTGCCGGAGATACAAACCCGGTCTCCGCCACCCCTATAGCACCATTTTCATAGGTCATCACACTAACAGCATTGTCCTCCACTTCCCTGCCTGTGACAGAAGTAAAAGCAGAGGCTACCGTTTTGGGCATTCCCAAAAACCAGGGAATCAAATACATGGGGTGCGCACCTAAATCAATCATTGCTCCGCCTCCGCAGGCCTTTTTGTCATAAAAATGAGTCGGAAGCCAGTTTTGAACGCTGCCCCCATGCACATTACGCACCCGTAAATAGGTAATCTGCCCCAGTCTGCCCTGCTCCACCGCTCTTTTGGCCGCCCGAACAGCTCCCAGCGACTGATGGGGAAAGGAAATGGTAAAGCAGATGCCGCTTTGTTTCACGGCAGTTTGCATCTCCCCCGCCTCTTCTGCGGTAATGGCAAGCACCTTTTCGGTAAACACATGCTTACCCGCTTTTGCCGCACCACAAATCAAAGGGAGATGCTGATTGGTAGCACCGGTGATAATCACAGCGTCCACCGACGAATCCGCCACCAACACTCCGTAGTCAGAAACATAAGGACATCCCAATTCCTCCGCCAGCCCGATGCCGCGCTTTGAATCGTCATCCCACACCCCTACCAGAGTACAGTCCGGATGGTTGATGATGTCCTGTGCATACCCTTTAGCATGTACATGCCAGCCTCCTGCCAAAGCAACATTAATCATCCAGCATTCTTCCTTCTTTAAAATAAATCGGCTGACCGCTTTTGGCGGAACGGTAAATAGCCTCTAAAATTTCAGACACCACACAGGCCTGACGGGGCATCACAACCGGATCGGTATCCTGCAGAATGCTGTCAATCCAAGCTCTTGCTTCTGCCAGCTGAGGAGTTTGGGCAACACCGTCGTAAAAGGCCACGCCCCCTGCACCTGTCTGAGGAGTGATATCCACCAGTCTGTCATACTCACCCTTATTCAAGCTCAACACACCGTTTTTGATCTGAGCTCCTGCCTTTGAGCCGCACAGCACCGTGCTGCCCTCCGCCACCGGCTCAATGATGTTCAGCGCCCAGCTGGAGGACAGTTGAACCACTGCGCCGTTTTCCATCACGATATAGCCAAAGGCCGCATCCTCAACCGTGTGCTGACCTTCCTCCCAGCCGCCCCAGGGATTGCCGCACTCCGGATGCTCCACCTTTTTAAAGGTGCTGCCTACCACCATTCTGGGACTATAATTATTCATCAGATACAAAGTCAAATCCAAAGAATGAGTGCCAATGTCAATCAACGGGCCGCCCCCCTGCTCAAATTCATTGAGAAACACGCCCCAGTTAGGAGTGCCCCGCCGCCGCAAAGCCAGTGCCTGGGCATAATAAATCTCGCCCAGCTGCCCGTCGTCAATGGCCTGCTTTAAAAATTTGCTTTCCGCCTTATGCCGATGCTGATAGCCAATTGTCAGCTTTTTGCCCGACTTTTCCGCCGCCTCCACCATTTTTCTGGCGTCCGCCGCTGTTTTGGCCATAGGCTTTTCGCACATCACATGCTTGCCCGCCTCCAAGGCCGCAATGGAAATTTCCGCATGAGACCGGTTGGGTGTCAGCACGTGCACCACATCCAGAGAAGGATCCTCCAGCAGCTTGTGGTAATCGGTATAAACCGCCGCATCAGGGATTCCGTATTCCTTGGCGGCCTTTTGAGCCCGTTCCTCCACCAAATCGCAAAATGCCGTCATTTGCACATCCTCAAGCTGAGCCAAGGAGGGCATGTGCTTTCCGTTGGCAATTCCGCCGCAGCCGATGATTCCGATATTCAACATGATTTTCACCTCAAAAAAATATTTTTTCACGCTAAGTATAGCAAAAAACAAAAGAATATGATATAATAAACATATGCGAAAATATAACAAACCAACAATTTTACAGGGGAGGTTTTTTGATGCCAGAGGATTATTTTTGTGAGCCAAACGATCAAAGTGAAAACGGCCTGCCCTTTTCCTTTCATATTCAGGACACAAGCGTTCGGGGAAGCTGCGCCCAGCCTCACATACAGGAGTATCTTGAAATTCTGTACTGTCATGCAGGTGCCCACCGGGTCATGCTCAACGGGGTGGTATCACAATTCAATGCCGGGGATCTGATGGTGATTAATCCCCATGTGATTCATTCGGTCTACTCTTTAGGCGGGCCCGACAATTGCTATACCGTTTTAAAATTTGACCCTAATCTGGTCTGCTCTCTTTCCGGCTTTGCCGCAGAGCAGTCTTATCTGCTACCCTTCCGTTCCAGCGGAACACCAAACCAGACGCTATTCTCCGCCCGTGAGCTGGAGCATACGGACATTCCCGTTATTTGCAGCGAAATCAAAAGGGAATTTGAAAACAAGGAATACGGCTATGAGCTGGCCTTAAAAATCCAGGCAGAGCGGCTGCTGCTGTGGGTGCTGCGCCGCTGGAAGGAAACCGCTCCTCTGCCCGTGGGCAAGCAATCTCAAAAGCTGAACGGTATTTTAGATTATCTGTGGAAGCATTACGATCAAAAGCTGCAGGGCACTCAGGTTGCCGCCATGTTTTACATCAGCTACAGTCACCTGTCCTGCCTGATCCGATCCGCCACCGGCATGAGCTTTGTGAAATATTTAAATTATATCAGAATGACCCAGGCAAAAAAGCTGCTGATCACCACCGACCGTTCCGTCACGGAAATTGCTCTGGATACCGGTTTTTCCTCCTCCAGCTACTTTATTGAGCAGTTTCGTGAAGCAGAGGGCATGTCTCCCGGCAAATTCCGGCGGATGTAACAGCCTTCTGTGATAAAACCAGGCTGACTTGCCGAAAAACAACCAAAAGGCAATGCGAAAAACGCATTGCCTTTTGATATTTTATAGTATAGGGTTGTGGTAAGCAAATTAGAAATCCACTTCTGTGTCATAGAAGCAGCAGGTCAGCAGTTTTTCCATTTCCGCAGGAGTAATCTTTCTGGGGTTAGAGCCTGTGCAGGCATCTCCCACAGCCAGCTCAGCTACTGTTTTCAGCTTGTCGTTAAATTCCTTTTCGTCAATGATGCCGCCTTCGTACTCCTTAATGCAGGTAGGAATTTCAAGCTGCTTGTTCATGTCTCTGATTTCCTGAATCAGGCTTTCGGTCAGCTCTGCGTCTGTGCTGCCCTTTAAGTCAATGAAACGGGCAATTTCTGCATACCGTTTTTGAGCTTCCGGTTCCTTGGCATTAAATTTAATCACCTTGGGCAGATACATCGCATTTGCGCAGCCGTGAACAATATGCCCACCGCTGAAGGCCGCTCCCGTTTTATGAGCCATGGAATGAACAATTCCCAGCAAAGCGTTGCTGAAAGCCATTCCAGCCAGGCACTGTGCGTTATGCATTCTATCCCGGTTTTCCATATCGCCTTGGAAGGATTTGACCAGATCCTCATGAATCATTTTAATGGCATGGAGTGCCAGCGGATCGGTATAATCGCAATGCAGGGTGGAAACATAGGCTTCAATAGCATGGGTCATAGCGTCCATTCCGGTATGCGCCACCAGCTTTTTAGGCATAGTTTCTGCCAATGCCGGATCAACAATGGCCACATCCGGCGTAATATTAAAGTCCGCAAGAGGATATTTGATTCCCTTGGCGTAATCTGTGATAACAGAAAAAGCGGTCACCTCGGTAGCTGTACCGGAGGTGGAAGGAATGGCGCAGAATTTTGCCTTCGTTCTCAAGGTAGGGAAGTTAAACGGAATGCAAAGATCCTCAAAGGTCGTGTCAGGATATTCATAAAATGCCCACATAGCCTTTGCAGCATCTATGGGAGAGCCGCCGCAGATGGCAACAATCCAGTCAGGTCCTAACTCGGTAATCACCTTGGCGCCCTTCATCACTGTTTCCACAGAGGGATCCGGTTCTACCCCTTCAAACAGCTTCACTTCCATGCCGGCTTCCTTCAGGTAATCACACACCTTGTCCAAAAAGCCAAACCGCTTCATGCTTCCGCCGCCTACCACTACAACTGCTTTTTTTCCGGTCAGATTCTTGAGCGCTTCCAGGGAGCCCTTTCCATGATACAAATCTCTTGGCAATGTAAATCTTAACATTTCAATTCCTCCTAACTTTTTATTGTAGTATTCCCTTTTGATTTTATTTTAACAAAATATTTTTCCAATGAGAAGATACAAAAAAGGCATACCGATATACCGATATCGATATGTCTTTATTGATAACTATTCTCCTACTTCAAAGAGGCTGTCGCCTCCAGCAGAAGCTTGTGAAACCGCTTATCATATTGGGTAAAACGATACCCCTTTCGATAGATCAGCAAATCCTTAAACATTCTTTTTTCTGTGCTGCACTGCTTTTGAATCAAGGAAAAGGGCTCCAGCCATTCCGGCAAAACAGGAGAAATCCACGCAAAGGCGGTAGGCAGCTTCATCAGAATTTCAAACTGGCCGGCTCGGTCATAAATAGAAATTTTCTTTTTGTCCCGCTCCTCCTGGGCAATTTGTCTTGCCTGAGCCACCGGGAGGGAGGGAATCACAAAATCGCCGTAAACCAATTCCACATAATCATCCAATTCCGCTCTGGCAATCTTTTTTTGCTTTGCAAGAGGATGCTGATCTGACATTAAAATTCTTGCTTCAAATTCCCAAATGGGCGAAAATTGCAGAAAGCGCTCGTCCAGCGCATTTAAAAAATAAGGCTCATAGGTGCTCTCATACCGAATGATGCCCAAATCGTTCACTGCGTTGGCCACATTTTTGATGGCCTCCATAGCGTTGGTTTCCCGGTAGTCAACAGTGAAGTGCTGGTCAAAAGAAAACTCCTGAATCAAAGAGGTAAAAACAGAGGATAGATACCCCGCCCTAGGCACACACAAGCTGAATTTTTGCCTGCGCTCTGAGGATTGACGATACATGTTCTCCATTTCGTCAATCTGAAGCATAATGTCCCTGGCTCGGTCAAGAAACTCTTTCCCCTCTACAGTAGGCGAAACCCCTCGGGAGGTTCTTGAAAAAATGGTAATACCCACACTCTCCTCCAATTCTCGGATCGCCTTGCTCAAATGAGGTTGCGACATAAACAAAGCCTCTGCCGCCCGTGAAATGGAACCGGTGCGCTCCACCTCAAGCGCATATTTCAAATGAATAAAATTCATTATGTACTCCTTCGCTTCATACAAAATTTTTGATTCTCAAAAGATCCTTTCAATTAATAATAGTATAATACAATTCCTGCAAAAGATCAATACCTTTTTCAAAAATGAAGCTGATCTCACCGCCCCTCTGTTAAAGATGGATGGCAGAACAGAAGTTTTTCATCTTTTTGATCAGAACGCTTGACAAAAGCAAGAAAAAGGAGTATAATATTTATTACTTTAGTAAAATGAATTGATAAAGCAATGAAGTGGAGGAAACCAGAATGTTAAGCAGACGGCTCCATACCCCGGAGGGAACGTCGGATCTGCTGCAGGGAGAGGCCTTTCGCCTGCGGCGGGTGCGCAACAATGTAATGGGTGTGTTTTCCGGTTACGGTTACACCGAGGTCACTACGCCGGAAATAGAATATTATGATGTGTTTGCAGGCAGTCAGGGCTTGCTGACCCAGGAAAAAATGATTAAGTTTTTTGACCGTGAGGGGCGGATTCTGGTGCTTCGGCCGGATTTGACCACCCCACTGGCTCGGCTGACGGCAACCAAGCTGGATCAGGGTGTGCACAAGCTTTGCTATGCAGGTAAGGTCTTTCGGAATTATCAGGGAGGCATCCGTCCCTGCGAAACCTCCCAGGCAGGCATTGAGCTGATCGGGTTAAGCGGCGCAGAAGCTGACGCAGAGGTGATTGCCGCCTCTATCCGGGCGCTGCAGTCCTGCGGATTGAAGGAATTTCAGATAGAGATCGGGCAGGTGGAAATTTTTAAGGAACTGATGGCTCAAACCGCATTGGATCCGGATGTTACAGAGCAAATCAGAGTGTTCATTGATCAGAAAAACATCTTCGGCGTGCAGGAATTGCTGGAGCATTATGACGTGCCGGAGGAGCTGGCAGAGCTGATTTTGAAAATGCCTTCTTTATACGGCGGCGGAGAAATTTTAGAACAGGCCGCTCAGCTGGTGACCGGAAAAGGGGCGGAAAGTGCCATCAAGAATTTGCAAGAATTATACCAGATTTTAGAGGAATACGGCCTGAAGGAGTATGTATCATTGGATTTGGCCATGGTGCAAAGCTTGGATTATTATACCGGGCTGATTTTCAAGGGCTTTGCCCGGGGAGTAGGCTTTGAGGTTTGCGCCGGCGGCCGGTATGACGGATTGATGAATCGGTTTGGAAAAGCCGCCCCCGCTACAGGAGCGGCCCTGTATCTGGATCTTTTGGCAGATGCGCTGTACCGTCAGGGGGTTGTGGAGGAGCCGGAGGGAACAGAAGCTCTGGTATGCGGATCGGACACCCGCACCGCCCGCAGAGTGGCAGAGCAGCTCCGGGCAGCTGGGGTCAGAACGGAATATTATCTGGACAAGGGAAATCCGGAAGAATACGCCAGAAAAAAAGGAATTGTATCCTTGTACCGCTGCGACGGAACGGTTGAAAAATGCAATCTGCTGTCCGGCAAAAAGCAGCGGCTGGAAGGAGGCGATTTGGCATGAAGTATATTACAGTCGCTCTGGCCAAGGGCAGGCTGGCGGATTATGCCATCAGTTTGTTTGAGCAATTAGGCTATGACTGCGCTGAAATGAAGAGCAAAACCAGAAAGCTGATCTTTACGGATGAAACGCATAAATTCAAATTTATTTTGGTAAAGGCATCTGATGTGCCCGTGTATGTGGAATATGGCGCAGCTGACCTGGGTATCGTTGGAAAGGATACCCTGCTGGAGGAAGGCAGGAATTTATACGAAATGCTGGATTTGAAATTCGGCACCTGCCGCATGGCGGTAGCAGGCCCCCCTTCTATGGCGGATCGGTTAAACACCTCGCACAATTTACGGGTGGCCAGCAAATACCCCCATATTGCCAAAAACTATTTTCAAATCAAAAAAGGGCAGACCATTGCGGTCATCAAGCTGAACGGCTCTGTTGAGCTGGCTCCTCTGGTGGGACTGAGCGAGGTTATTGTGGATATTGTGGAAAGCGGCGCCACCCTAAAGGAGAACGGGCTGGAGGTATTGGAAACAATCTGCCCCCTGTCTGCCCGGCTGGTGGTGAACCGCGTCAGCGCCAAGCTGGAGCGGGAACGGATTTTGGAGGTTGTAAACAAGCTGAAAGGACTGATTGAATGATATTATATCCGGCAATTGATTTAAAGGACGGCTGCTGCGTCCGGTTAAAAAAGGGTGACTTTAAGCAAAAAACCGTGTATGGAGACGATCCGGTAAAAATGGCTCTGCTGTGGCAGGAAAAAGGCGGCGAGTTTTTGCACCTGGTGGATCTGGACGGCGCAAAGGAAGGTGTGTCCCGAAATGCAGAGGTCATTGCAGAAATTGTGAAAGCACTGCACATTCCCGTTCAGCTGGGAGGCGGCATCAGAAGCATGGAGCAGCTGGAGCGGCATTTTTCCATGGGTGTTGCCCGTGCGGTTTTGGGAACAGCGGCGCTCAAGGATCCGGCCTTTGTCCGTCAGGCGGTGCAACGCTACGGAGAAAGAATCGCAGTGGGAATTGACGCTAAAAAGGGCAAGGTTGCAGTATCCGGCTGGCTGGAGGTCAGTCAGACAGACGCCGTTGCGTTTGCAAAGGAAATGTCCCAGACCGGCGTAAAGCATATCATATACACAGATATTGATACCGATGGAATGCTGTGCGGCCCGAATCTTCCCGGATTAACGGCAATGGTGCAAGCAGTGCCGGAGGTAAGCGTGATTGCGTCAGGCGGGATCGCCCAGCTTTCCGATCTGGAACAGATCAGAACAACCGGCGCCCAAGGCGCCATTATCGGAAAAGCACTGTATCAAAAGAAAATTGATTTAGAGCAGGCAGTTTCAATGATGAAGCAGGAAGGATGAGAAAAATGAAGGAAGTTCAATTTGATCAAAACGGTTTGATTCCGGCCGTCATTCAGGATGACGATACCGATCAGGTGCTGATGGTTGCTTATATGAACGAGGAAACCCTGAAGGAAACGGTGGAAACCGGCAGAACGGTATTTTACAGCAGAAGCAGACAAGAGCGGTGGAGAAAAGGCGATACCTCGGGAAATATACAAACCGTGGTTTCGATCCGTCTGGACTGCGACGGGGACTGTCTGCTGATTCGGGTCAAACAAACCGGATCGGCTTGCCATACCGGAAACAAATCCTGCTTTTACCGCAGGCTGGAAGAGGGAGAATGGCAGGAAAAAGAGCAGGAAATTAATATCCTGTCCGAGCTGTATCAGGTGGTTTTGGATCGGATGAACCAGCCTCAGCCCGGCTCCTATACCAATTATTTGTTGGATGCCGGCATTGATAAGATCGCCAAAAAGGTAGGAGAAGAATGTGTGGAAACCATTTTGGCCGCTAAAAATCATGAGAAACAGGAAATCGCCGCCGAAACGGCAGATTTATTCTACCATCTTACCGTTTTGCTGGCGGAACAGGGAATAACCTATCAGGATGTATTCCAGGAACTGAGAAAACGAAGATAAAGAGCCCCCTGCCTGTTTTTCAATACAAAAAAACGGCAGGGCAATGTCCTGATACATCGCCGGAGTCTGATGATATACAGGCAAAACTGCAACAGGGGCAATGCTGCCAACGAACCGGAGCATTGCCCCTTTTTATCATCATCTAACAACCGGATCCCGGCGGTTCTGCTCATCAAACGGTCAATTTCACGAGCAAAGCACATCCTTTGCCTTTTCTCTATTTCAGCAAAAGTAAAACCGTTACAATCACTGCCACCGCAGCAACCACAAAAAAGCCGGCAACAGAGCGTCCCTTGGGCTGTTTGGTCTGAGGGTCCATCCGATTTTGCATATAGTTGTCAATAATCCGCTGAGCCTCTCTTACAATGCCCTCCTCCGAAGCAAAATACTCCTGCTTTCCCAAATCCTTTTTCAAGATCAAAATGGCTTGCTCCACATAGCCCGAGTCAATATTCTGAATCACCACAACATTTCTGGATTTCCCGTAAATCACAGTAACCCCTCCTTCTTTATCATCCTTATTTTGGACGAAAAATGAAAGAGCTATACTGATTTATTGATAAAAATTCAAGGAACCCCTTGCTGCTTTTCCGTGCAAAAAAGCATTGCAGCAATAAACAGCTTAAGGATGGTTCTGCTCAGACGGATTTGCCTCAATTCGATCAATTTTTATGGTTTCAAAATCCTTATCTGATTCAATGCATTTACAGCAATTATCGCATATTTTGCCGGGATCCAGATCACATTTGTTGCATTCACCGCATTCGATGCAGGTTTTTTCCGGATCCAGTACACATTTTTGCAGCATGTTCATTCCTCTTTTCACAGATGAAGATTTTTCTTTTTTTATTATACCAGAAAAGAGCGGAAAAAGCAATCAGGAAAGGGGGATTGAAAGCACCTGATTTTCAAAAACCTCCCCTGTTTCCAGACGGTTCAGCTTTTTCAATTCCCACACAAAGGAACGGATATCGCAATCTGCCGGGGCATATTCCTGGGCAATTTCCCACAGGGTATCTCCCGCCTGAACCGTGACTGTTTGAAAGGATGCCGGATCCTCCGCCCTGGGACGGAACGCAATCAAATTGATTCCCAAAAGCAGCAGCAAGCACGCCCCAAAAAATCTTCTTTTATTTTTTAATCTCATAGCAATCACCTTCTCTAAAAAATACGAACTTTCGTTTGTATTTTAATTATACAATCAAATGTTCGCATTGTCAAGAGGTTTTTGCAAATTTTTTAAAATTTTTTTCAACCGCTCTTTTTCAAAATTCCCTTCTGCTGTAAAGCCGAGCTGTTACACTTCATTTTCCCACCCGGGCAACCCTTCCCCCTCGATGGAAACAATTTCATGGATAGGGATTTCTGTTCCGTCCTCCAACGCAAGCAGTCCTTCCGGCTCCTTGATGCTTCGTACAATTCCGTTTTTGGTCAGATAAGCGCCGCCCGATTTTCTTTCATCAGGCACAAAATAGGTCACCGAAATGCGCAGCTTTTCATTCTTGTGATCATGGACAAACTGCAATTTCACGCCGATTTCCGCCTTC
>JAXEOR010000143.1:0-7850 GCA_034117945.1 Clostridia bacterium
TAGAAAAAGCAATTTGCAGATTAAAGCCCCCTGTATAGGCGTCCACATCCATCATTTCCCCGCAAAAAAACAGCCCCGGCACAAGCTTTGATTCCATGGTTGAGGGATTGATTTCTTTAACCGAAACACCGCCTGAGGTGAGTCTCGCCTCTTCGAGGGGGCGCATGGCCGTCAGAGTGACGGTGAGATTTTTTCATAACGGGCCCAGTTTCTGCCGCTGCTCCTTGGTAATCTGGTGAACCTTGGCATGGGCCGGAATGGCGGACAGCTTCACCATAACAGGAATCAGCTTTTTGGGAAAGAGGCCGTCTAAGGCATTGCAAAAATCACGGTTGCTAAAGGCCTGAAAGTCCCGAACCAGTCTGGCATCCAGCTGTTTTTCCGAAAGGGCGGGCTTAAGATCAATGGTCAGCTTATGTCCGTCCAGGGTTCGGATGTGCGAGCTGGCAGACAAAATAACCGGGCCGGACACACCGAAATGAGTAAACATCATTTCTCCGAAATCCGAATAAACCTCCTTGCCCCGCCGGTCGGTCACGCTGATTTGAATATTTTTTAAGGAAAGTCCCTGCAACTCGGCGCACCATTCCTCTGCCGTCTCCATGGGCACCAAGGAGGCCTTGGGGGGCACAATGGAATGACCCGCCCGGCGAGCCATCTGATACCCCTCTCCGGTGGAGCCGGTCGCAGGATAAGAAAGGCCGCCTGTTGCAAGAATCACCCTGTGGGCAAGCACCTTGGTTTGATCGACACACAAAACCCCTGCGGCTTTGCCCTGCTCTATGATCACATCTTTCACCCGGGTGCCCGTTTTGATCTCCACTCCCCGGAGCAGCCTGGTCAACGCTTTCAGCACATCAGAGGATCGATCCGTCTCGGGGAAAACTCTGCCGCCCCGCTCTACCTTGGTCTGCAAGCCCGTTTGATGCAGCAGCTCCAGCAGCTGCTCATTGGTAAAGCTGTAAAAGGCGCTGTATAAAAACTGCGGATTGACCGGAACCTGAGAAATAAATTCACTGATATCGGCGTTGTTGGTGATATTGCAGCGACCCTTTCCGGTAATCAGCAGCTTCTTTCCCAGTCGATCGTTTTTTTCCAGCAGCAGGGTTTTGTCCCCTTTTTTTGCAGCTGCATAGGCCGCCATCATCCCGCCGGGGCCGCCCCCTACCACAACAGTATCATACATTTTTATTCCTCCGACGGTTTTTCGTACACATGATATTCCTCCCAGATTTCCTCCAGCTTTTCAAAATTCCTGGTGACCTCCTCCTTTTTCTGCATACTGATCGCAACAATCAGGGCATTGATTAGAGAAAGGGGTGCCACCAAGGAATCCGCAAAGGAGACCATGTCGCTTCTAGCTGTTAATGAAATGTGAGACAAGGGAACCAGCGGGGAGGTGTCACTGTCGGTTAATCCGATGACGGTTGCGCCGCTGTCCTTGGCATACTGCAATGCCTGGATTGTTCGTTTGGAATACCGGGGAAAGCTGATCCCGATCACCACATCCCCCGGGGACAGATTGAGAATCTGCTCAAACATTTCGCTGACGCTGCTGGTATGCACCAGCCGGATATTCTGAAACATCAGATTAAAATAAAATCCTAAAAAGGCGGCCAGTGCACCCGAGCTGCGCACGCCCAAAATATAAATATGGCGGGCATTTAAAATGGCCTCCACCGCCCTTTGAAAGGCTGATCGGTCAACATGCTCCAGGGTCACCTTAATTTTCTCCATATCCGAGGTGAGCACGGTATTTAAAATATTTTCCTCATCCACTCTGTTAGACGCAATTTCCAGTCTCTGCACCGCCGTCAAGCGCACCCGGATGATCTCCTGCAGCGCCCGCTGAAGCTCGGGATACCCGTCAAACCCCAGCTCCGCCGCAAAGCGAACCACGGTGGATTCGCTCACTCCCACCAGATTCCCCAGCTTGGCCGCCGTCATAAAGGAGGCCTTGTCAAAATGCGCTAAAATATAGTCGGCAATTCGTTTTTGCCCCTTGCTCAGTCCCGGATACTCCGTCTCTATTTTTGATAACAAATCATTGCTCATTTTTCTTCCCCATTTTCATTAAGCTCTTGTTTCAGCTGATCGATCCTGTGCTGTATTTCCTGACGATCCAGCCCCGACAAGGCGTTCAAATCCATCTTTGCAGCCTGCTCCAAATAAGAAACCGCCTGCTCCTTTTCTCCTTTTTGCTGAAGCAAAACACCGTAATGATAATAATTTTCCGCAATCGGCCGAGGCAGCTTTAACGCCTTTTGCAGCAGATCTTCCGCCTGCTCCAAATTTCCCACACGGGAGTACCCCTCTGCCAGATTATCTATAATCACAGGGTTGGAATCGTTATAGGCATAAGCCTGCTGCAAAAAGGGCAGAACCTTCTCCGGCTGATCCCGCAAAAGATACAAAAAGCCCAAGTTGGCATACACCACCGTGTTTTCTCCCTGACTGTGCAGCTGTTCATAGGTTTGAATGGCGCCGTCCAGATCACCCTTTTTCCAGGCCACCAGCCCCAGCATCATTTCCGTCTGAAACCGGTTTTGCTCTTTCAGGTTCTGCATTTCCAGAACCTCATGAAAAATCTGCTCCGCCTGCGCCCAGTCTCCGCTGCGAAGAAGCAGATACCCGTATTGGAGCCCTTTGTTTTGATCCGGTCGCTTTCGGTAGGCCGCCTCCCAATGCTTCATAGCCGCCTGATAATTTTGCTTCGCGCTGTTTGCCTTGGCAGCAGAGGTATGAAAGGAACGAATCAGAAAAAACGCTCCCAAAGCCAGTAAGGCAATCCAAATAACATTCAACCAAAGCTCCCTCACTTTCCCTGTTTATTATTTCATTTTATCACAATTGAATCAAAAATTCAACCTTTTTCTTGGAAAGGGGAGGCTGTTTTTGCCGGCGGCCCGGTCGCTGTACTCTTCTTAGTGTGAGTCAGGATATCTTTTTTGAGAACAGGACTGGTGTCATAACGCTCAGCATTCCCATCAAAAGGGCAATGATCAGAAATAAATTTCTTAATCCGAACAGTTCCCCCAGCTGCCCCCCTGCAAAGGATCCGGCGGCAGCGGCAATTCCGGAGGAGAGCAGGGTCCAGATACTCTGGGCAACAGTTAGATTTTTCCGGGGGATAATTTGATTCAGATAGGGCGTTGCCGAAGCCCACAAAAACCCGTACCATATGCCATGGAACACAAAGGAAAGCAGAATGAGCAAAGGCTGCTGCACTGCATACATGATCAGACCTTTGCATACCCCTGATAATGCTATGATCAAAAAAGCCGTTCTGGAAGGGAGCCTGGCGATTTTTCCTCCAAACACCACCATCACCGCCCATTCCAGCAAGGTGGCGGCACTTATGACGATGCTTAACACCCCCACGTCACCGCTCAGCTCCTTTGCATAATACACCGGGAAGAAGGTGGACTGGCCGAGGAGGCTATATATAAGAAAAATGTATATCCGAGAAACAAAACAAACTGCTTGTTGATCACCCCTGCCTTTGCAGCCCTTTGCTTTTGTATGGCAGTCTCTGGCGGAGGCATCCTCCCCGCCAAAACAGCCGATGCCAGTGCCAGCGCCGCCACATAATAAAAGATGCCGTTAGAGGTACCTTGGTCGATGATGCCAAAGACAAGGCCTGCAAGAGCATAGCCCAGGGAAGCGAAGGAACGTATGGCACCGAAGGAGCAGTGCAGGCGATTTTCATTCTCCACCGCAATGGAATCGATCAGCGGCTGATGCACCATATAGCAGGAATAAAACAGGAACACCATCCCATACAGCAGCGGTTGGGTGATCTTTTGATTGATAAAAAGGATCGAAAAAAACGCAAGACAAATGAAGGACCACATCAGCACTCTGCTTTTGTTAGAGGAACGATCTGCCGCCTTTGCCCAAACGGGCTGGGTCACCATCGTAACCACCGAGCCAAATGCCATCACATACCCCACCGTCTTTTCCGTTGCAAAGGGCAGAGAGGCCAGATATACCGGCATAAAATTATTCACAAGGCACTGAACGCCCCAGGGAAGCAAATACAAAAAAGGCAAAAGAACGGTTGCTTTTCTCATTTTTCTTCCCCCCAGGGATACTTTACCGTGTAGTCTTCGTTACGGTAGTCTACCGTGATCACCGTTCCGTCAGAATAGGTTACCTGATAAACACCGTCCTCCACCTTTTCGTGCCTGACCATATATTTCGTCTGCAAATGACAAAGCCTTTGATATTCACTGTACATCTTTGCAAGAGCATTGATCGATTGCTCCAGATGCTCCTCTGTATCGCACAGCAAATCCTCCTCCCCCATCCAGTTGCCGCAGCCGCCCTCGCCCACATATTTTGAATTAAAATACCCCAGGGGTCTGCCGCCGTATTCAATATATTTTAAATGGCTTTTTTTGTCCTTTACGCCGAAATTAACCGTTTCTGTGGAAGGATTGTACAGAATGCTGCCATGAAAAACAAGCTGCCAAAAGGGAATTGTTTCATCACATATGTCATGCTGTCGGCCGTACAGGTTATAGCTTGTGTACAGCACATAATCCAGCTGCTGAGCCAAAAAGTCAAAGCCCCCCTCCGAAGCAAAGCCGCCAAACAGTTCTCTTGTCCTTTCAGCAATCCCGCAGATTGCTTCCGCCGATTGTCTTGCCGTCATGGGGTGCATTCTGCTGTAGCAGTTACGTGGCGGGAAGTTTGACAAAACATCAATATAGTGCACCCCCCGAAAGCCCATATTCTTCACGTCCTTTAAATTCCTTTCAGTATAAGGCAGGGTGCATTTGGAGCATATATGATAGGGCATTCCCCCACCCCACAGAATTTCATCCCTGGAATAACTTCCGTCCTCGGTCACAACAAGGGCATTTTCATCCCAATCGGCAGAAATCTGATACATTTCCGTGCTGTTTGTGTGCAACGTCATCTGATAGCCGAGGGATTGCCCGTATGCGCAGAATTCCTCCAGCTGCTTCTGCCCTCCGATGCTGTCCTCGATCGGCATCAGCTGGGGCCATCTGCCGTCATGCCCCTTCGTTTCAATTCCCACAAGGCATATTTCCGCCTTATCAATTCCCTTTTCCTTCATCCGATCAAGAATCCGTTTCCCGCGGGTCAGATCACAGCCTACGATCACCGCCGGCTCATTTTCCGGCGTCTGATGCTCCACGGGCGAGGGAACCGGCTTCCATGCCATTCTGATTCTTACCTCGATAGATTCCGCTGCATACTGCATGCAGGGATTTCCCTTGAGGCGCTCTAAAAGAGGAGCCACATGTTTTATTTTTCTGTAAAGGGCTGCCATGTCATTATAATCGCTCCCTGCCGGAAGAACATAATAATCCACCGCAATGTCCTCGTATCTGTTTTTGCTGTTGAGAAAAAATCTCGGGAACAGATAATAGCGATTCTGCTTAACACCCACTACAATTTTATATTCAAAGGTCATGCCCGTCACAACAGCAAATATTGTTGCATCCCCCGTTTTGAACCCAAAAACAGGCATTGTATTGCTGTCTGAAATATACTCACAGTCCGCCCTTTCTGTAAAACGGCACAGCATGGTACCACCCTCCTTTGTCCCTCGGGGCACCACTGCATAGCCCTGACTGTCAAGGCCGCTTACCAGAAAATCGGGGCAAAAATCAATATAGATGCAATCCGCAGGAATGTTCTCTCTTTGAAAGGAAAGGGTTATTTTGCCCTCCCCGTTTGCACATGCCGCCTCCATCTCTTTCACGCCATTGATTTTACATTTTGTGCTCACTCTCATTTTAATCTCCTCCCACTCTTTTGATTGATTTTTCATTTTTGCTGTGTTATACTTAATATTATAGTGATTCTCTTACACAAAGACAATGAAAAAACGAGTAGAAAATTTGACTTTTGATTCCACAACCCAAAGGAGGCAATGTCCATGCTGATATCCCACGGCAGATTCCGCCCTGAAACAAAGGATTATGAATTTACCAGCCAAAGAAACGAAGAACTGCAGTCCATATGCAATCATCTGAAATTTGAACTCAAGGATCATAACTATTCTCTCATCCGCCCCGGCTTTGTAAGCCGCACTTTGGTAGAAAAAAATTTCAGCCATACCATTAACTCACTGCATTTTCTGATTAAGGGCTCCGCTGAAATGACCTTTGAAAACAAAAAAATTCAGCTGAGAGAAGGAGACATTTTTCTGATTGGGAATCAAGTGAAATGCACCTGGGAATACGCTTGCGAATCCGTTGAAGTGACCCTTTTGTTCAACTTATATCTGGGGAATTTTGAGGATTTATTCACCTCTCTTTCACAGCCTTTGATCCTTCACAGTTGCTTTGAGGATGTGGGCAAAATACAAAGTCTGTTTGAAGCAGACAACTGCTTTGCCGCCCTTGAAATAGAAAATCATTCTTTAAAATACCTGTTCCGATTTTTAAAGATGACGGACATTGATTTGCTTCATCATATCAACACAGTCAAAAAATATGGGGACGTGTTTCGGTATATTGATGAAAATCTCTCCATGTCTCTGCGCCTGAAGGACATTGCGCAAAACCATAATTACTCGATCGGATTTTTAACCAAAAGTTTTGTGGCAGACAATCACATGACCGTCAAGCAATATATTCACAATAAGCTGATGTCTGAAATTGAGCAGCTTTTGATCTATTCCGATCTGCCTCTTTCAAAAATTTCAGATCAATACGGCTTTTGTGAACTGTCCTATTTCACCAGATGGTTCAAAAAAAACAAGGGCTCCACCCCATCGATCTACAGAAAGCGTTTGAAGCAGGAGGTTATGCGATAGCAATGCCGGATAAAAAAAGACATATTCAAATTTTGCGTAACAAGCTTACCCAAAATCTGAATATGTCTTACAAACGAGATGCCCGCTGCACAGCGAGAATTTTTCTATTCTGTCTCCTCCTGTTTTTCAAACATGGCTGCCGTTTCCTTTAACAATTCTCTGATAGGAAGATGCTGCGGGCAAACGTACTCGCATTTGCCGCAGGCGATACAGTCAGAGGCCTTTCCCCCATGGGCGGTGTAAACACCGTAATAAAAATCGCTGTTCCAATCCTGATACTGCTTTTTGGAATTATAGCAGGAAAACAAATCCGGAATCCCGATTTTTTGAGGGCATCCGTCGGTGCAATACCGGCACTTTGTGCAGGCGATGGTATCCTGCCCCTGGATGATCTTTCTCACCTGCTTCACCGCCTGAAATTCCTTCTCGGAAAAAGGAATAAACTCCTTCATAAAGCCTACATTATCCTTCAGTTGAGCCAGATCGCTCATCCCGGAAAGCACCATCACCACCTGAGGGAAGGAGGCACAGAACCGGATGGCATAGCTTGCCTGACTTCCTTCTCCCAACTCCTTTAAAAGCTTCTCCCCCTCCTGCGGCACATGCACCAAGGCCCCGCCCTTCACCGGCTCCATCACAATTACCGGCTTTTGATACCTTTCACACACCCGGTAGCAGGCCTCGCTTTGAATCACAGGATCGTCAAAATCCACATAATTAAACTGCAGCTGTACCACCTCAATTTCCGGATGCTCCTTTAAAATTGTCTCCAGCACTTCCGCCTTATCATGAAAGGACATACCGATATGGCGGATTTTTCCCTCTTTCTTTAACTCCTGCGCAATTTCAAAGGCATGGCAGGAAACATAATGGGAATAGCTTTTTTCTGTAATTGCATGCATCAGATAAACATCAAAATAATCCACCCCACATGCCTCCAGCTGGCTTTCAAAGAAGGGGCGAATGTCTTCCTCCTTCTGGAAAAAGCCCTGGCTCAGCTTATCCGCCAAAAAATAGCTTTCCCGGGGATATCGGCAGGTCAGACATTCCTTCA
>JAXEOR010000144.1:0-8247 GCA_034117945.1 Clostridia bacterium
GAATGAGAAAAAAACGCCGCCGGGAGGAACGGCTGGCGGCTTGCGAGAACATCACAGTCACTGCCCTTGGAGCGGGAGGCTGGGACGAGGTCTTCGGAAGGGGAGGACCCCTTCATGTGGAGATTGGCTGCGGCAAGGGAAAGTTTGTAACGGAATCGGCTCAGAAGCATCCGGAAATCCGATTTTTGGCAGTGGAAAAATGCCTGGATGTGCTGGTGCTTGCTATGGAGCGGGCTGTGGCTTTGGAGCTCAACAACGTCCGGTTTGTTCCGGGGGATGTAAAAGCCCTGGCAGAATGGTTTCCCAAGGGGCAGGCGGACAGAATTTACTTAAATTTCAGCGACCCCTGGCCGAAAAATTCCACTGCAAAACGGCGGTTGACCGCAGACAGCTTTTTAGAGCTGTACCGTGGAATGCTGACCCCCGGCGGGGGAATTTGGATGAAAACGGATAACCGGCGGCTGTTTGAGTTTTCCTTGCAAAGCTTTCAAAAGAACGGCTTTGCATTGAAAAATATCTGCTATGATCTGCATAACAGCGATTTTTCAGAGAATGTTGTAACAGAATATGAAGCAAATTTTGCGGCTCAGGGAATGCCGATTTATCGGCTGGAGGCCTATGTAACAGAATAAAAAGTGTGCTTGACTACCACTTTTCAAAAAAACAAGGAGTGTGCTTGAAAACCACTCTCAAAAAACAAGGAGTGTTTCACATGAAAAAAAATACTGCAGTAAGAAAAATGATTTATTCGGCCATCGCAGCGGCTCTTTACACAGCACTGACCCTGGCGGTGGCACCCCTGTCTTACCAGGCGGTTCAGTTTCGTCTGTCCGAGATCATGGTGTTTTTGGCTTTTATTGATCCCTGGTACATTCCGGGGCTGACCTTGGGCTGCTTTTTGGCCAATCTGATGGGGCCCTTTGGCTTGGCAGACGCAATCGGAGGGGGTCTGGCGACCCTGTTCAGCGTGGGGATGATTGCCCTCACTGCCCGGTGGAGCAGAGGAGGGAAAAAGGGGAGTTTCCCCTCTCTTTTGGCGGCCAGTCTGTGGCCCAGCATTTCGGCACTGATCATCGCCTTTGAAATTGTCTTTTTTACCGGCGCCCAGGAAAGCTACTGGTATTGGGTGGTGATGGTGGCAATTGGAGAATTCGGTGTGGTAACGGTGTGCGGGGTACCGCTGATGCACTGGCTGTACCGGAAAAAACCGCAGTTAATTGAATTATTAAAAATACAACAATAGAAACGGAAGGGGTATCAGGTAATGTACGAAGCAGTCATCAAAGCAGATCCGCAGGTGGCGGAAGCAATTTTGGCGGAGGATAAGCGCCAGCACAGTAAAATTGAGCTCATTGCCTCTGAAAATTTTGTCAGCGAGGCGGTGCTGCAGGCAATGGGATCGGTGCTGACAAACAAATACGCAGAGGGGTATCCGGGAAAACGGTATTACGGCGGCTGCGAATGTGTGGACGTGGTGGAGAATCTGGCTCGGGACAGAGCCAAGGAGCTGTTTGGGGCAGAGCACGCCAATGTGCAGCCTCACTCCGGCGCACAGGCAAATATGGCGGTATTTTTCGGCTTTTTAAAGCCGGGGGATACGGTCATGGGTATGAGCTTGGCTCACGGCGGCCATTTGACCCACGGCAGCCCGGTGAATATGTCGGGCAGCTATTTTAACATTGTGCCTTACGGCGTTAGCGATGAGGATCATCGAATTGATTACGACGAGGTGGAGCGGATTGCTCTGGAATGCAAGCCCAAGATGATTGTGGCAGGAGCCAGCGCATATCCCAGAATCATTGATTTTGAGCGGTTTGCGGCCATTGCAAAAAAAGTGGGAGCTTATTTGATGGTAGATATGGCGCATATTGCCGGGCTGGTGGCCACGGGGCTGCACCCCTCTCCCGTGCCCTATGCGGATTTTGTAACCACTACCACCCATAAAACCCTGCGGGGGCCAAGAGGGGGCATGATCCTGTGCCGGGAGGAATATGCCAAGCAGATTGACAAGGCTATTTTCCCCGGAATTCAGGGTGGTCCGCTGATGCATGTGATTGCGGCTAAGGCGGTAGCACTGGGAGAAGCCCTGTCTCCGGAATTTAAGGTGTATCAGAATCAAATTATTAAAAATGCAGCTGCTCTGGCAGAGGCACTGCAGCAGCATGGATTTACTCTGGTGTCCGGCGGAACGGACAATCATTTGATGCTGGTGGATGTGAGAAGCAAGCATGTAACGGGAAAAGAAGCGGAGCATATGCTGGATGAAATCGGCATCACCGCCAATAAAAATACCATTCCGAACGATCCTCAGAGTCCTTTTGTGACCAGCGGTTTGCGGCTGGGAACTCCTGCGGTGACCACCCGGGGCTTTTTGGAGGATGACATGCGGGAAATCGCAGCCATTATTGATTTGACCCTGAGCGATTTTGAGGCGAACAAGGCAGAAGCGGCCAAGAGAGTTCAGGCTCTTTGCCGGTAAGAGAGACAGGCAAAAGGTATCAGGATTGATTTCTGATGTTTTTTGCCTTATGAAAGGAGGAGTTGGATGGAGGAGCAAAAACCCCTGGCTGACCGAATGCGCCCCCGGTCTTTGGATGAAATGGTAGGGCAGGAGCATCTGCTGGGAGAGGGAAAGATTTTGCGCCGGCTGATTGAGTCCCGCCGGATTCCCAATATGATTTTTTACGGGCCCTCCGGCACGGGAAAAACAACGCTGGCCAATATTATTGCCGGCCTGACCAACAAAAAATTTTACAAGCTGAACGCCACCAACGCCTCTGTTTCCGATATTAAAAATATCATTTCGGAGCTGGATACCTTTGCGGCCATGAACGGAGTGCTGCTGTATCTGGACGAAATTCAGAACTTTAACAAAAAGCAGCAGCAGTCTTTGTTGGAATTTATTGAGAACGGACAGATCACTCTGATTTCCAGCACCACTGAAAACCCTTACTTTTATGTGTATAACGCTATTTTAAGCCGGTGCAGCGTGTTTGAATTTCAAATGGTACCTCCTCAGGAAATTGAGCGTGCGGTGCGGCGGGCGGAGCAGGTGCTTTCACAGGAGTTTCCCGATAAAATAATTTCCTTTACACCCGAGGCGGTGACCCACATTGCTCAAAGTGCAGGAGGGGATGTGCGAAAAGCATTGAATGCAGCGGAGGTTTGCCTCCTTTCTGTTTTGGGAGCAGGGGAAAGGGCGGAGATTACCCTGGAAACAGCGGTAGAAGCCACCCAGAAAAAGGCCATGCGGTACGATCGGGACGGAGACAGTCATTACGATATTGTCAGTGCCTTTCAGAAATCCATCCGGGGCAGCGATCCGGATGCGGCGGTGCATTACCTTGCCCGGCTGCTGGAGGCGGGGGATCTGCCCTCTGTCTGCCGGCGAATGCTGGTAACGGCCAGTGAGGACATCGGCCTGGCCTACCCCAATGCCATTGTTGTGGCCAAGGCATGCGTTGACGCCGCTTTGATGCTGGGGCTGCCGGAGGCCAGAATTCCCCTGACCCAGGCGGTGCTGCTGCTGGCAACGGCGCCAAAGTCCAATTCTGCTATCTGTGCAATCGACGCAGCTATGTCTGATTTGCAGAACAAGGATACCGGAGAGATCCCCGCTCATCTGCGGGATTCCCATTACAGCGGCTCGGAAAAGCTGGGGCACGGGAAGGGATATGTGTATCCTCACAGCCAGCCGTACCACTATGTGGATCAGCAATATCTGCCCGACGCAATCAAAAATCAAGTGTATTATTACCCCGGACAGAATAAATTTGAGGATGGTTTGGTAAAATACTGGGAGGAAGTCAAAAAAAAGCGGAAAGGAGACTGATGTTATGAAAAAAATTTTAATGGGAGTTGCGGCTTGTATGCTGGCACTGTCCTTATGTGCCTGCGGCAATCCCAACGGAAGGGAAATCAAGGCGGCCACAGAGCGGGGCATGAAGGCTCTGGAGGACGGGGAGTATCAGCAGGCGATGGAGTCCTTTGACCGGGCACTGGATTTAGGCAGCCGCCGGGATGAAACAGAGGATTTGTATGAAATTCTGCGGGATTATCTGGCGGCCAAGGAGGCCTATGATGCCCAGGACTATCAGGCGGCAGAACGAATGCTGGACGATCTGGACGATGAGTATCGGAATTATGATTCTCTTCGCAGAGACGTAAGGGATTTGAAGGATCAGGTAGAGCAGGCGCTGGACGCACAGCGTCAGGCTGCCTCCGCCGCTCAAACCGCTGCAGCAGAGCAGGCGGCGAAAGATGCGGCTCAGTCCGCCGCAGCAGCTCAGGCGGCAGCCCAGGCCGCTTCGGCTCAGGCAGGTGCCGGGGCGACAGGATCGTCAGGGGGGAGCTATTTGTTCCCTTCTGATACCCAGTATCTGACGGTGGAATATTTGAACACCCTGTCTAATGATACCATCGACCTGATCCGCAATGAAATTTACGCACGGCACGGATACATTTTTAAAACCCAAAAATTTGCGGATTATTTCAACAGACAGCCCTGGTATGTTCCTACCGTACCGGCAGACAGCTTTGACACTTCTGTATTTAATGCAGTAGAGAACGCAAACCTGAAATTGCTGGTGGATTATCAGGGATTATAAAAATAATCCTATAAAATTTAGCGAAAGCGGAAGATATAGTATTGACAATTCACAAAAAAGGCGATATAATAGAGGAGACGTTAAAAAATACTTTTAGTAAAGAGGTGCTTGGAAAATGAAGCAAGACAAGATGTTGAGTGCTGTTTCAGTGATCATGGGAGTTCTGATGATTCTTTACATAGCCGCTCTTGCAATGCCCCATATGGAATACAAAGCCTCAAAGCGTGTTGCTACCGGTGTGGGGGATGAAACCGAGCTGGTGATTGAGGATAAGACTATGTCGGTTCTGTCCTTTTTGGCATTCCCGGATTCCAGCAAGGGGGCGGCAATCAAAAGCCAGGTGGAAAAGCAGTTTGATGCGGATTATACCATTAACGGTGCCACAACAGGACCGGTTTTGATGGTGTTGATTGCGGTTTTGGGTGCTGTAGCGGCATTTTTGCTGAGAAAGAAATTCATTAGCTCTATTCTGCCCTTACTGTGGAGTATCGGGGGCTTGGTTGTGTATTTTACCAATCCGTATATTCGGCTGGGTGCGGCGGATTATTATGTGCAGCTGGTGCTGATTGCCGTTGTGGGCGTGGTTGCTCTGGCTTTGGCAATTCTTCGTCTGCCTGGTGTGATTGCAGAGCGCAAACAGATCAGAGAAGAAATCCGGATTACCAAAGAGCGTGAAAGAGGATTCCAGGAAATGCGCAAGGCTGCCGGAAAAAATTAAACTATGGATAAGCAAAGGGTCGGAACGGGATGCCTGTTCCGGCCTTTTCTGTAACAATCAGCCCGCTGATGATGGCTCAATCAGCGGGCTTTCTTTTTTATTGCAGTAACTGTGCCGCAAGGAGAAAGGTGCTTTTCAGCGCAGGGTACAGGGCTTGATACATCTGATACCGAGACTGATACTGCTCAGGATGCTGGCAGTCTGTAACAGTACCGGGCTGTAAAAGCTGATGGCAGGCCTGCTCCACCGAAGGATATATGTTTGCTCCCACTCCCGCCAGAATGGCGGCTCCCAGGGCGGCGCCCTGCTGGGGGGATGCGGCGGTTAAGGGAAGGGCGAATATGTCCGCCAGAATAGACCGCCAAAGAGGACTGACTGCTCCCCCGCCGCATACCAGCATTTGAGCGGGGCGAATCTCCAGACCCTGTAACAGTTCCAGACAGTCCCTCAGAGAAAAGGCAACGCCCTCCAGCACCGATCGGATCAGATCTTTTTTGGTGTGCATTGCGGACAGGCCGAAAAAGACGCCCCGTGCATTGCTGTCTAAATGAGGGGTTCGTTCCCCCATTAAATAGGGAAGATAGTACAGTCCGTTGCTTCCCGGGGGAGACTGCTCCGCCTCCCGATCCATCAGTACATAGGGATCGATCCCCTGCTCCTTGGCCAGCTCTGTTTCCTTCTGGCAAAATTGATTGCGAAACCACTGGAGGGACAGTCCCGCCGCCTGGGTAACGCCCATAACATGCCATTTTCCCGGAACTGCGCAGCAAAAGGTGTGCAGCCGCCCTTGAGGGTCGATCTCCATTTGATCTGTGTGGGCATATACCACGCCGCTGGTGCCGATGGTGGTAAAGGCCTGCCCCGTCCGGACAACCCCAAGACCCACGGCGGAGGAGGCATTGTCTCCGGCTCCGGCCGCCACCGGAATTCCCGGGGTAAGGCCGGTGGCCTTTCCTGCCTCCCGGGTAACAAAGCCGGTAATCTCCGGGCTTTCATAGACCTGCCCCAGAAGGTGGGGAGAAATATCTAAAGCGGAAAGAATTTCTTGGCTCCACTGCCGTTTTCCGATATCCAGCAGCTGCATTCCTCCTGCGTCTGACACATCGGTGGCGAAAAGGCCGGTCAGACGGTAACGGATGTAATCCTTCGGCAGCAAAATATGCCTGCACCTGCGCCAGCATTCCGGCTCGTGCTCCTTTACCCACAGTATTTTTGAGGCAGTAAAGCCGGGCAGAGCAGGGTTGGCGGTGATGGCGGTCAGCTGCTGTTTTCCTACCCGGCGCGTAATGGTTTCACACTGAGGAACAGTTCTCTGATCGCACCACAAAATAGCGGGTCGAAGAACATTTCCTGTCTCGTCCAGCATCACCAGTCCGTGCATTTGGCCGGACAGACCGATCCCGGCAATGTTGTCTGTTTCTTCGGAAATTTCCCGCAGGGTCTCTGCCGCTGCCCTCCACCAATCCTCCGGATCCTGCTCCGCCCACCCATTATAAGGCTGGCTCATGGGGTATTCCCGGGTGCAGCTTTTGACTACCCGGCCGGTTTGATCCATCAGCACGGATTTTGTGCCGGAGGTGCCCACGTCAATTCCAATCAAATAGTCCATTTTGTTCACTCCTTAAAGGTAACTGTAACCGTTTCCCCGCTTTTGATCAGCACCTTTTGATAGCCGCACAGGCTTTTGTGGGGGAGATACTCATATTTGAGTACGGTATAGGGAATGTCATAGGTGCTGTGGCTGATCAGGATAACAGAGCCGTCATCCTGCCACTGTTCTTCAATTTCACCGTAGGTCAGGCCATGACCAAAGGGATACAGCGGAGAACCCTTGAAAAATTTATAGGTTCTGTTTTCCATGGAGTAATCCTCAAAGGGAGGGAGATCGTCTGTGCTGCGGTAAAAGGTAACTTGCGGTATTTGCCTTCTCCCTGCAGACCCTTAATAAAGGCTGTTCCCATGGTGCCGGTGAGATAGGGGTCTTCCCCGTAGGTTTCATGCCCTCGACCCCAGCGAGGATCCCGGAAAATATTGATATTGGGGGACCAGTAGGTCAGCCCCTGATAAATTTCGGTGTTGCCGAAGGTTTTGTATTGGTTGTATTTAGCCCGAGCCTCGTCCGAGATGGCGGTGGCCACCCGGTGCATTAAATCCGTGTTGAAGCTGGCTGCCATGGCAATGGCCTGGGGAAACACCGTAGCACAGCCGGAACGGGCAACTCCGTGGAGACATTCGTTCCACCAGTTGTAGGCGGGAACACCCAGCCGCTCAATCGCCGGCGCATCGTACTTCATTTGAGAAATTTTCTCTGCCAGCGTCATTTGGCTGACCAGCTCTTTTGCCCGCTGTTCAAAGGTTTTTGCATGTTTCATTTTGATTTTCACTACCTTTCTGCCCACAAATAGTGATGAAATATGATACAAAATTCTTATCGTGGGTCAATAAGATGTATGGTAGATAATAGTCACAAATCTGCTGGATAATCACCCAGCAGGACGTTATAGCCACCCTTTTTCTTAGCCGCGAAACAGAATATCGTTTACTACGCTTTCTAAATATTCCTGTCTGCCGCTGGCAGTTTCCTGTACGGTGTTCAGCGCAAAAGCGTGAGCGGCCGCCTCCTCCAGCGTCAAACTGCCTTCTTCTATTTTTTTGCCAATACCGGTTTGATAGGAGCGGTACCGTTTTTCCATGAATTGCTCCAGCCGCCCGTCCCGCAGAAGCTGATCCGCTTTTTTCAGTCCCAGGGCAAAGGCGTCCATTCCGGCAATGTAGGAAAGGAACAGATCCTCATGGGTCATGGAGCCTCGGCGAGGCTTGGCGTCAAAATTCAGGCCGCCCTTTTGAAAGCCTCCTGCCCGCAGTACCTCCAGCATACACAGGGTTGTTTCGTACACGTTGGTGGGAAACTGATCGGTATCC
>JAXEOR010000145.1:0-18999 GCA_034117945.1 Clostridia bacterium
CAAAATAATCCACCCCACATGCCTCCAGCTGGCTTTCAAAGAAGGGGCGAATGTCTTCCTCCTTCTGGAAAAAGCCCTGGCTCAGCTTATCCGCCAAAAAATAGCTTTCCCGGGGATATCGGCAGGTCAGACATTCCTTCAAAGCCAATTCGCTTTTTCCGTCCAAATAGCCGTGCGCCGTATCGAAATAACGAAATCCGGCCTGTAAAAATAAATCCACCATGTCCTTGCACTGGCTCACATCCACCTCCCCGTTTTCCAGCATCGGAAGGCGCATAAAGCCAAATCCCAGCTTTTTTTCTGTTTGATTCAAGCAATTACTCATTTTCATCTCGTTACCTTTCTGCCTGTTTGATTAAAATATTGTCCGTCTTGTTCCGAGCCCATCCAACGTATGAAGAAACAGCCGCCCAAAGCGGCTGTTTCTAATGATATCACCTAATCATCAATCCATTAAGCTTCCGGCACATGGATGGTCACCAGCTGTGCTGCCTCGTCCCAATCCACCTGGCAGCCAAAGCTTTCGGAGATGGCCCGGACAGGAACCAGAGTTCTGTCATTTTGCACCTGTGCGGGAACATCCAATTCAATTTCTTCCCCGTTTTTGTACAGCTTGTTGCTGCCCACTGTCAGCTTAATGGTAATGTCCCCTCTGGTGGAGGTGATCAGCTGGGTTTCCTCCTCCCAGTCCACCTGCGCCCCCAAGGCTTCAAAAATCGCCCGCAGGGGTACCAGGGTTCTGTCGTTCTGCACCTGGGCGGGAACATCTAGTGTAACCACCTTGTCTCCCTGATACAGCTTATCGCTGCCGATGGTCAGACGAATCCTTTGATCCGCAGGCTGAACCGCACCGTTATCCATGTACTCTTCCTCGTAGGTATAGGCATAACGGCCTATTTGATCAAAGGGAATGGGCTCAAAATCAGGCAGCTTTTGATAAATAGAGCTGTTCTCTGACAGAGCAAAATTCTTTTGCGCATAATCCACAAAGGCTTTTTTATCGGTAATGGTAATGTTGTTCTCCACTGTACCGTTTTCCACCACAGCCTCGTCCAGATTGAATTCAGGGGTGTTGTACAGCACGTTTCCGCTTAACACATTGTATTTGGGCACCCGGGGCTCATCCTCCATCAGATTCACCAGTTCCGGATATTTTTCCGCCCAAACATCGGTATGCCAATCCACCTTGTTGGTATTATTCGTAATTCCCGTCTGATCCCAGGTCAAGCCTCTGGAGTCAAACCGTAGGGGATTGGGGCAGTCAATCATCACATTGTTGGTAAAGCTGTTGTTTCTGCCGCCGCCCATTAGCGCCACATATTCCACATTGTAAAACACATTACCGGTAACATCGGTCTGGGAATGCTGATCGTCCAGATATACCGCCCACACCTTCATACCTGTGGTGGTATTGATCATCTTCATATCATGGAAATAGTTGTAACGGATCTGATTGCCCCAGGTATTCCAGTAACGGCCGGTATAAACAGCACCGCAGTCGGCGGTATCCTGACAAACGTCATAAAAATCATTGTATTCAATGATGGCATCATTGGAATCATACCGAATGGCAAAGTGAGGTGCGTCATGAATCTCGTTGTGAGAAACGGTATTTCCTACGTCCTCAAACATATGAATCGCAGGGCTATAGGTTCTCTTGTACTGAGAAAAGGTTCTGATTTCGTTGTTGGTCACAAAGCAGTTTCCGGGAGTCAGGGTCTGCTTATCGCCGCACCGATAGAGATAAACACCCCAGGAGCCCAGATCGTGGAGATAAGAATTTTCCACGCCGCTGTTTACGCATGATTCAAA
Source organism: Clostridia bacterium (assembly GCA_034117945.1). Taxonomy (GTDB): domain Bacteria; phylum Bacillota; class Clostridia; order HGM11514; family HGM11514; genus SIG438. Next base: position 1,813 of record JAXEOR010000145.1, read on the forward strand.
CCAAACGGCACTGTCGCCGATGTTGGTCATTTCGCAGTTGTTTACAACAATACCGTCTGCATTTTTTACGTCAATTCCTCTTGCCCGGGTGCCTGCAAAGCGAATGCCCTCAAAGGTGATGTTTTTGGAGCCTTCCACCGTAAAGAAGGGCTTTTCATAGGAATTAAACACCAGCGTTTCGCTCGGTTTGATACCCTCGGGCGCATAGATGTACAAATCTCCCGTATTCCGATCCAGATACCATTCACCGGGAACGTCCAGCTCCTCCAGCAGGTTAAAGAATTTTACCCGTCGGTCAGAAACAGGCCAATAATTCTTTGCGGTATAAGAGGTAACCACACCGGTTTCAAAATCAAAGGCTGCGGGAACCGTTGCGTCCGCCCAGTCATGAACGATAAAGGCAAAGGCCCAGATATCGTCTGCATTCGTCCATTTTTTGTACCGCTGGGAATCTTTCAGCTGATACTGAATTTCCACCAAGCCGCCCTTTACCGTTTCCGAGTCTTTCCCGTCCTTTAAAATATTGCCGGTATACAGATACTCATCCCCATTGGGATACTCAGCAATGGTCAGCATGGTATCATTGTAGCTCAGAGTAGAAGCGTAGCCGGATTCATCCGAGCTTAAAAATCCATTGATTTTCACCTGGCCGTAATCCTCCACGCCGTAATCCTTCAGATTCACGGACTGGATCTTTGTTCTGGCATTTTTGTCAATAATTCTGCCTGTCACCGCCTCGTCCGTCACTGCCTGAAAATCACTGTACGGAATGGAAACACCACCGTTAATAGAAACGGCTTCTCCGGGATATGCCCGGATCACCAGATCCTGATCCTGGGCGGTCAGGGAAACGGATTCCTCCGCCTTGTAAGCGTCTTCCCGAAGGTTGATCACAACCGTTCCTTCGATGCCTCTTGCAGCCTCTACTGCAGCTTTGACGGTAGCAAAGGGAGTGCTTTGGGAGCCGTTATTGGCATCCGATCCATCTGCGGCAACGTATAAAAACGCAGCCGGTTTGGCTTCTGCAAAGGCCGCCGTACCGAAGGTTGCGGCAAGCAGCAGCATTGCCAGTGTAACTGATAAGATTCTTTTCATCATTTTGTCCTCCTTTACATTTTCTGTTTCTTTAGAATCTACGCTTATTATAACATACAAACCAATAAAATGCAATCCTTTTTTAAAAGCCATAAAATTTCATTAAAATAGTTAAATAAAAACCCAAATATGGCGAATGGAAATCCTATTCCTCTCCTGTCTCCACAGCAATAGGTGCTCCTGTTGCCTCCTTCTCCCCTTCCCGAACATAAGGAACCAGCAAATAATCCTTTCCCTGCCGAATTGCCTGGCCGTACAGCTTGATTCCAAACTTCATCAAGGGCGAAGCGGACAACATTTCTCCCTCGCTGTCATAAATCGGAAGGCGGAGCGGCTTGGCGGTGCTGCCCTTTAAACTGAGCAAAAACCCGCTTTCCGAATCCCGGGAATAGGGATAGTTGTTCAACGAGGTATAGGCATAGCATACCGGGCCGGACACTGTTTCCCCTTCATCATTTTCATATTCCATAGTCTCGCCCCCGAATACATAGGCAGAATGCTCCGCCACCCCCGGCTCTTTGCTGTAAGCCTCCACCTGATCAAATACAAGATCCACCGTTCCGCTTTGGCTCACATCAGAAATGGTCAGGGTAACAGGAGACTGGGAATGATATTGCAAAATCCGTCCGTCCATGGTTTTGACAGAGGTCAGCTGCCACCCCTCCTCCGGAGTAATGGTCAACTCAGGTGAGGTTCCGTGCTCCGCCAGGGCAATCCCGCCTGGTTCTGCCGGCGCATTCCGGTAAGCGTTTCCGCCGTCCAGATCCTGATTGGTATACTCCACCGTGCCTCCGTCTCGATAATTCATTTTGATTTCATGATACACTGTCTGCTCTGTGATGCGCCAGCTCTCCAGCGTATATCGGATGCCGCCGCCCCAAACATCCTCCGGCTCTGTCTGGTTAGGGATATGAACCATGAAAAACAGCTTTTTTAACGTCATAGCCTGATCAAAAGAGTAAACGGTGCTCCAATCGCTGCCCTGCTGAGATTGGGCAGGATTATAATAGAACTCACCGTTTTGAACCTGTTTCCAGTCCGCCTCATTTGCCCGGTAAGAAAAATCCTGTTGGTCAAATACCAGGCCGTTCAGCATTTGCAAGGTCAAGGAGGGATCCTCCTGCAGGGGAGAAAACCGATTGAACAAGGACACCCGATAGCTTCTGCCCGGCGTTACAGGGACAGATACCTCCTTGGTCATTCTGGTGCGGGGAATAGAATAGCTGCCCTCTTCCTCTACCGTTGCGGCTGTTAAGGAAACGCCCCCACCATTGCTTTCCACCGAACCATTGGATTCCTGCGCACGATAGCCGGTAAAATTTTCAGAATACAGCAGGGTTTGGCGCACCTGATCCTCCGGCTCACTTTCAAGCGAAGTCACTCGCCGGATTACTCCAATCTGATCCAGCGGAATTTCGGTAAATGCCGCCAAGCCCGTCAGCTCCGCCGCCTGAAGGGAGGGAGAATAATCGCCCCCCTGATAATCCGCAACCACACCGCTGTTATCGGTTGCCGCATTGTTTCTTACCGTTCCGTACTGACTGACATATCTGTTGATCTGAAAGGCCGGTGTGTGAAGCAATATATTATTTTCCAAAACGTTATATTTTGGATACTGAGGCTCATCCTCATATAAATTCTGCAAATGGGGATACTTGCTCCAGGCAGCTGAGGTCTGCCAGTTTTGCACCTTATCTGTATTCACCCGGATGCCGCTGCCCTCTCCCCATGCCATCCAGGTGGTGCAGCGGGCGTCAAAGGTAAGAGATGCGTCACAGTCCACCATCAGGTTGTTGGTGAAGGCATTGTCCCTTCCACCCCCCATCAGGGAAACAGAGGAAACGTTGTAAAAAATATTGTGATGCACATTGGTGGAGGAATGAGCATCATCCAAGTACACCCCATGCAGCCCGTAGCCGGTGGCCACAGGCCCCTTATGCAGATCATGAAAATAATTATACCGGATCTCATTCCCACGGGTATTCCAGTACCGCCCGGAATAAATCGCACCGGTATCCGCTGTTTCCTGACACAAATTATAAAATTCGCTGTACTCAATCACGTTGTCATTGGAGTCGTACCGGATGGCAAAATGTGGTGCGTCATGAAACTCGCAGTGAGAAACGGTGTTTCCCACATCCTCAAACATATGAACGGCGGGAGAATAGGTTCTGCGGTACTGCGAAAATTTCTCAAATTCGCAGTTTTCCGCAAAGCACTCTCCCGGAATCAGATTGCTCCGGTCGCCGCACTGATTCATATAAATTCCCCAGGAACCCAGATCGTGAAGAGAACAGTCCCGGATCCCGCTGCGCCAGCATTTGTTTAAAAATACCGCTGCATTGCCGATGGCACTGAAGGTGCATTGCTCAAACACCAATCCGTCCGTTCCCGAGGCATATGCTCCATAGCTGCGGGTTCCGCTGAAATGAATTCTCCGAAAAGTGACATTTTCACAGTTTTTGGCGGTAACCAGATTTTTTTCATAGGAAGTAAACTGCAGCACATCCCGGGCACTGATATTCTCTGGGGGAATCAGATATAAAATCCCGCTGGTGCGGTCAAGATACCACTCTCCCGGATCGTCCAGCTCCTCCAGCAAATTGAAAAATTTCACCCTGCGCCCCGTCTTGGCATAATAGGTACCTCCCACATAGGAGGTAACCGTTCCTGTAGAAAAATCAAAGGTGGCAGGAACGGTGGTATCCGCCCAGTCGTGGCACAAATAAGCCAGTGCCCAAACATCCTCCGCCTCGGTCCAGTACTGAAAGCGGTCGTCATTGATTTGATACTGAATTTCCTTCAATCCCCCCATTACAGCGGTGCTGGTGCTGCCGTCCTTTAAAATAGAGGTGGTAGACAAATACCCGGTCGATCCGTTGGGATAGCAGGCAATGGGCAGCAAGCTGTCCTGATAAGTCAGGGTTGGAGCATAGCCGCTCCTGTTGCTGGACAAAAAGCCCTGCACTTTGATTTCGCCATAGTCGGTAATTCCGTAATCAGGCAAAGAAATCTGCATGACAGACTGCCTGCCTCTTTGAGACACAATACGGCTTAAAATCTCGCTGTCCGTTACCGGGGTAAACCCGCTGTAAGGAAGGGCACAGCCTCCTGTCAGCCGCACTTCCTTCCCCGGCTGGGCTGAAATGATCAGATCCTTGTCCTGTTCGGTCAGAGTAATGGGCTGGGTTTGAAAATAGTTTCCCTCCTCCAGCAGCACCGTCACCGAGCCGGAAACCTGCCGGGCGACTTCTATGGCCTGCTGAACAGAGCCGAAGGGTGCCTGCAGGGTACCGTTTCCTGTTCCCCCGGGGGCTACATACAGCACCGTTCCGTCCTCTGCCGCCACCGCCCGGAATGAGGCAGCCAGCAAAAGACATACCAACAGCAATCCAAGATAACGCTTCATTTTCCACTCCTCCAACGAATTTTTCTTTGTCGTTCCTGAGCTGCTGACGCTATAAGTCTAACACGGTTGCTTCGTGATGAAGATGGGGCAATATTGTTTCCAGCACATCCTTTGTGCGTAGCTTCAGACTGGTGGTATTCCGACAGGGATGGCAGCCGAAAAAGGGCTGCTCCGTCACCTCCTTGTCCATCACCAGGCGCACCTGACCATCTTTGTCGTTCATCAGGCCTAAAATGCTGACCGAGCCGGGCTGCAAGCCCAAAAGTTCCGGCAGCTTTTCCTGAGGAGCAAAGGACAGCCGGGCGGTTCCCAACAGCTTGGAAAGCTTTTTGGTGTCAAATTTTTTCTCTCCCGGCAACACCACAAGATAGTATTGGGTTTTCTGCCGGTTACATAAAAATAGATTTTTACAAATTGAAATTCCCAAAGCCTGTTCCACATCAGCGCACTGGCCAATGGTATCCTTCGCCTCGTGATCCGTCCGTTCAAAGGGGATGTGCAGTCTTTCCAACAAATCATAGCAGGCCTCCTCCACAGGACTTCTCAGATCCTCAGGCCTATTTTGATACACTCGCATTTTCGTTCTCCTGTTTTTCTTTTTTGTGCTTTCTTTTCAGCTTTAACCGAATTTCCCGCTCGGCAATGCGGCGGCGCAGTTCGGAAAGCTGCTCGTTATAATGAGAGGACTTCATTTTCGGGAAGGCCTGAATCAAACGGCGGCGCAGCAAATGAGTTCGTTTGGCGACCGTTTCATACCGCTCGGTCAGTTCCATAGCATTTTTGCTTACGCGCTTGCCAATCCGATCCGATTCCTCCCGGATTTTTTCTGACAGTTCAAACAGCAGCTTCATCTGCTTTTGCAGACCGCCGATCACAATCACCGTGGTCACCAAATCCGCTGCCAGCAGTCCGCAGAATACGCAAAGCAGGATGATTCCCAGCAATTTTGGAATATGAACAATAAGAAAATCGGTTGCAGGAAACAGGGCTTTTACAATAATTACGCAAGCCACGCCCCACAGCAAAGACATCCCCAGGCAGACATATCCCTTCCAGTTATACTTATGTTCGGAATAATCCCACCATTTCTGATGAAAAATCTGCTCCAGCACCAGGCCGGTCAGTCCTTCCAATGCCGTGGTCAGAATCACCGCTCCTACAAAAAGCAGCAGCCATTGCTTCTGAAAGGGCATCAACACCAAATATACAATGCAAATGCCGACTCCGTAAATCGGGCATATGGGGCCGTTTAAAAACCCCCGGTTGACAAACCGTCTTTCTGCATATGCCGCATAGGCAACCTCCATGCACCAGCCCAAAAAAGCATAAATAAAGAAATACCATGCCAAATGATACATAATCTCTCTCCTTTTTCCCTCTTATGTACTGCAGTGCACGATCTGCACCCGCTGTTTTTGCCTGTGATCCAAAGCATATCCCGCAAGGGGCTCTTATGCAGTAATCCGGTCTATTCTCTCAAGCTCTTCCTCTGTAAAGGAGCAATGCCCCACAATTTTTGTATTCTCAATAATCTGCTCCGGCTTGGATGCACCGATCAAAACGCTGGTAACCTCCTCATCCTTCAGCACCCAGCAAAGAGCCATCTGAGCCAGGGTCTGCCCCCGCTCCTCCGCCAAACGATGCAATGCGGAAATCTGCTCCATCACTTTGGGGGTTAAGCTGCTTTCCTTTAAAAATCTACCGTCCTTTTTGATGCGGCTATCCTCCGGGATTCCGTGCATGTACCGTCCGCCCAACAAGCCTTGGGCCAAAGGACTGAACGCAATCACGCCCTTGCCCTCCTGTGCCGCCGCCTTTTTCAAGCCGTTTTGCTCTATTCCCCGGTTAAAAATGGAGTAGGGATTTTGGTTGATCACAAAGGGACAGTGCAGCTCCTCTAAAATTTTCGCCGCTTTTTTCATGGTCTCTCCGTCATAGTTGGAAACGCCGGCATACAGTGCTTTTCCGCTTTTCACAGCCGTTGCCAGGGCGCCCATACTTTCCTCCAGCGGCGTATCGGGATCCATCCGGTGATGGTAAAAAATATCCACATAGTCCAGCTTCATCCGCAGCAGGCTTTGATCCAGACTGGCAAGCAGATACTTCCGGCTACCGCCGTCCCCGTAGGGTCCCTCAAAATGACGGTAGCCCGCCTTGGTGCTGATCAACAGCTGATCCCGGTAGGCGCTCATTTCCTGAGTGATAATCCGACCCAGATTTTCCTCAGCGGCTCCCGGCAAAGGACCGTAATTATTGGCCAAATCAAAATGAGTAATGCCATGGTCAAAGGCGGTAAAGCACATCTGCTTCATGTTGTCATAAGAATCGTTGGTGCCAAAATTATGCCAAAAACCCAGGGATACCAAAGGCAGCTTCAGCCCGCTTTTCCCCAACCGGCGATATTCCATTGCTTCATACCGCTTTTCATATGCTGTGTAACTCATCATCAATCTCCTTTTCGTTTTATCTTTCTTATCTATTATTATACAATAGCTTTTTTCAAAAATCAATTAAAGAATAAAAAATTACCATCATTTTCTTTGGATAATTTTTTCCTGATTACAGATAATAGCAACGTAAAAATGTTACATGGAGGAATTATCTATGAGAGCAACTGGAATTGTTAGAAGAATTGACGACCTCGGTCGTGTCGTAATACCGAAAGAAATCAGAAGAACCATGCGCATCCGGGAAGGAGATCCCTTAGAAATATTTACCGAAAAGGACGGAGAAGTTATTTTCAAAAAATATTCCCCCATCGGCGAGCTGGGAACCTTTGCGGCGCAGTATGCAGACACCTTAGCCAAAACAAGCGGCCACGCCATCTGCATTACCGATAAAGATACCGTCATTGCCGTAGGGGGCATTCCCAAACGGGAAATCAATGACAAGCGCATTTCCCCGGAGCTGGAGCAGATCATGAACGAAAAAAACCCCGTACTGTTTCAACCGGGAGATCAAAACAGAACCTCTGTGGTAGACGAATCAGACAAATATGTTGTGGGCATGGCAGTTCCTATCATTTCAGAAGGGGATTCCATCGGCTCCGTTGTTTTTTTCGGAACGGATCAGATTCCACAATTAAGCGACACAGAGGACAAGCTTGCCAAAACCGCTGCGTCCTTTTTGGGAAAGCAAATGGAGGACTGAGCTTTTCAGAAGCCAAATGCAAAAAAGGGGCTGTCTCACTAAAAAAGGTGAGATAGCCCCTTCTCTATCAGCAAACATTTCTTTTAAATTTTAGCCAAACCCTATTTGCTTTTCCAAGGGGGCAGCTCGGGCAGGCACTGCTCAAATTCCGCAATTCTTGCCTCCTCATAGGAGCCGGCATATTCGCCCTTCAAAAACAGATCCAGTGCCTCCTCGTAAAACCGTTTCCAGGAGGTTTCCTCATCTCCCGGATTGATGGGATAAAACAGCACATTGTTTTCCTTGGCCGCCTTCAGATCCCCCGGTGCATCCCCTACCATAATCATATGATCATCTGCATACCGGCCTTCCTTGGCCAAGGCGAGGTGCACCTTTTTCGTTCCCATTTCCTGACCGGCAATGATTTTCAGATATTTATCAATGTCGTTGGCCGCCCATTCCTTGGCAATGGCCTCTGTGGGCGTGGCGGAAACCACCAAAACATCTGCACGTTTGCAGGCCTTCTCCAAGGCCTCTCTGGTATAGGGGAAGGGTGGAATGTTACGGGACATTTTACGCACATTTTCATTGACCTCCTCGCTCCACCGCAAAGCCTGCTTTAAAATGGGCGAAGGATTTTTCTCAATGGCCTTTGCCAAAGAGGGATTTCCCAGAATGGTTTCTCCTGCAATCCACTCCCGCAGATCGGTCAAATCCGGCATCACAAAGCCCCTGGCCACCACCTCCGGCCGTTCCGCCATCAGCTCGAAAAAGCGAACCAGTGCCGGAAACCGGTTTAAGCCTCTGGTTTTGGAATACAGATTAACAAAACTCCAAACCTCCCGGGCATATTTGGCATAGGGCTGAAGATCAAACACGTTGATCACTGCAGGCGCAAAGCACTCGTTATGCTTAAAATCCATGCTGTCAAAGGCGCAGCCGTCTGAATCCACCCCCACCATAAAATCAAATTCCTTTTGAAATTCCGTCAAAATTTTTGTTGCCTGTTCCATTGTTTCCACCTCATTATACTCCAGAATATGCCGCAAAGCCACCATCTACCGGCAGTACAACGCCGTTCACAAATCCGGAGGCCTTTTGATCCACCAGATACAGCAGTGCTCCGATCAATTCCTCCGGCTCACCGAACCGATCCATAGGTGTCTGAGACAAAATCTTTTCGGAACGGGCGGTATATTTTCCGTCCTCCCCGATCAGCATGGCCTTATTCTGAGCGGTGATGAAAAATCCGGGAGCAATGGCGTTCACACGGATTCCCACCTTAGACATATGCACCGCCAGCCACTGGGTAAAGTTGCTGACCGCCGCTTTTGCGCCGCTGTAAGCGGGAATTCTGGTCAGGGGGCAAAAAGCGTTCATGGAGGATACGTTGATGATCACGCTGCCGCTCTTTCCGATCATATCCTTGCAGAACACCTGAGAGGGCAGCAGGGTGCCGATAAAGTTCAAATTGAATACAAACTCCACGCCTTTGGGATCCAGATCAAAAAAGGTTTTGATCTCGCTGTTTTCCAGATCCTCCGGATACAGATAATCCTTGGTGGTGGTTCCCTTGGGGTTGTTTCCTCCTGCGCCGTTGAGCAAAATATCGCAGGTGCCAAGCTTTTGCGCAATTTCATCCCGGGCAGCCTTTAAGCTGTCCAGCTCAAGCACGTTAGCCCCAACGCCGATGGCAACGCCCCCGTCCTGACGAATTTCCTCCGCCACCTTCTCTGCGGCTTCCTCCCGCAGATCCAAAACCGCAACCTTTGCGCCGGACTGCGCCAGTGCCTTGGCAAACATAGCGCAAAGCACCCCGCCTCCGCCTGTTACCACAGCTACCTTGTCCTTCAGATCAATTTCAAAGGGTAAATTCATTGTTGTTTCCTCCTATCACATATTAAAATATCGTTTTGCATTGTAAAAACAAATTCCCTGCACAATTTCCTTGAGCATAGCCTCATCCTCCGGATACTCTCCGGCTTCTACCCAGCCGCCGATCAGATTGCACAAAATCCGCCGGAAATACTCGTGTCTGGGATAGGACAAAAAGCTTCTGGAATCGGTCAGCATTCCTACAAACCGGCTCAAAAGCCCCAGATTTGCCAGAGTTTTCATCTGCATCTCCATGCCGTCACGCTGATCGTTAAACCACCAGCCCGATCCAAACTGGATCTTTCCGGGCACCTCGCTGCCCTGGAAATTTCCCAGCATGGTTCCCAGCACATAATTGTCCTTGGGATTTAAGGTATACAAAATAGTTTTAGGTAAATTTCCTTCCCGCTCCAAGGAATCCAGTAAGCGGGACAGGGAATAGGCAATATTCAGATCATGCACCGAGTCAAAGCCTGTATCCGGCCCCAGCTTTTCAAACATCCGGGTATTGTTGTTGCGAAGGGCACCGGTATGAATCTGCATGGTCCAGCCAAGGCGGGCATATTCCCGGGCACAAGCCTGAATTACCGCGCACTTATAGCAGTCTGCCTCCTGGGGGGTGACCTGCTCTCCCGCCATTGCCTGCTGAAAAGTTCTTTCCAGCTGATCGTGAGACGCTTCCCCGTAAGGAACACCTTCCAGGCCGTGATCGGAAATCCGGCAGCCGTTTTCGTGGAAATAAGCAATCCGAGCCTGCAAGGCCTTTACCACATCATCAAAGGAGCCGATCTCCATGCCTGCCGCCTGCCCCAGCTCCTTGATATAATCCGCAAACCCGGGCTTTTGCAGCTCCACCGCCTTATCCGGCCGGAAGGAGGGCGCCACCTTGGTCGAAAAATCCTGCAACTGGGCGATTTTTTGATGATATTCCAGATTGGACACAGGGTCATCCGTGGTGCCCACCATATCTACGTTAGATCTGGCAATCAGCGCCCGAGGACGAAAAGAATCATCCGCCAGCATCTCATTGCATTGATGCCAAATCTGATCTCCCGTTTCCTTGCTCAAAGGCTGAGTGATGCCGAAAAACCGCTTCAGCTCCAGATGGGTCCAGTGATACAGGGGGTTGCCCATCAAATAGGGCACCGTTTCCGCCCACTTCATAAATTTATCATATTCCGGCTGATCTCCCGTTATGTATTCCTCCGGAATTCCGTTGCTTCTCATAGCCCGCCATTTGTAATGATCTCCTCCCAAGAACACCTCAAACACATTGCGAAATTTTTTGTTTTCCCAGATTTCCTGAGGATTCAAATGGCAATGGTAATCAAAAATGGGAAGCTCTTTTGCATAATCCTCATACAGATGCACCGCCGTCTTGCTATGCAGCATAAACTGCTCATCCAGAAACATAACAGCACACTCCCTTCCTGTAAAATTTTCTTCTTAACTCCATTATATCATAAAAAAACAAAAATAAAAGAAAGATTTTTGCTTTTTCCTTTTCTTTTATTTTGTCAGCACCATTGCGAAAAATGCCCTTTCTCTCCCCTGCTGCTTTTTTTGCAAAGTTTAAAAGGGGCTGGGCTTGACAAAAAAATAACGGAGACCGCTGACAGCCTCCGAATTTGATTACAATGTTCCGAACAAACGGTCTCCCGCATCTCCCAGACCGGGCACGATATATCCGTTTTCGTTCAGATGCTGATCAACGCAGCCGCAGTACACATCCACATCCGGATGAGCCTCGGTCAAGGCCTTCACACCCTCCGGAGCCGCAATCAGGCACATAAAACGAATGTTGTTGGCACCTCTCTGCTTAATAAAATTAATGGCCGCGATGGCACTGCCTCCCGTTGCCAGCATAGGATCCACCACGATTACCTCACGCTGATCAATCTCCGGCGGAAGCTTGCAGTAATATTCCACCGGCTCCAAGGTTTCATGATCCCGGTACAAGCCGATATGTCCAACCTTGGCCGCAGGAATCAGACTTAAGATCGCATCAACCATTCCCAGCCCTGCCCGCAGAATAGGAACAATCGCTACCTGCCGCTTAATAGCCTTTCCGTCCGCCCAGTCAATGGGGGTTTTCACCTTAATGTCCTCCAAGGTCAAATCCCGGGTGGCCTCATAACCCATCAGCAAAGCAATTTCATTGGCCAACGCCCGAAAATCCTTCACCGTAGTATCCACGCTTCTGAGCATGCTGATTTTATGCTGAATCAGCGGATGCGTCATTTCATAGACTTGAGACATCTCATTTTCCTCCCTTTTGTCATCAATCTCTTTGTATAATCATATAACAAAAACCGTCAGTTGTCAACCTTTTTCGGCATTTTATTTTCTTCCCCTTCCTCAAAGGACTGTTTTTGTTCCTCCAGCCTGATCCTGGGAAGCTTCCAGCGATACCTTGCGGCGAGAAGTCTTAATGCAATCACCGAAAGCATGGAAAGGGCAGAGGCTAAAATCACATGATCAAAGTATTTTCTCAGCAAATAATAAAGCCCGCTCCCCATAAGAGAGGCAAGGGCATAGATCCGTTTTCTGAAAACAGAAGGGGCTGCGGCTGTGAAAACATCCCGAAGCATCCCGCCCCCCACGCCTGTGAAAAAGCCCAGCATGACGGAAAGAAACATGTTATCGGAGACTTGGTGGACAAAGGCTGTCTCGGTTCCCATCACGGAAAAGGCGGCAAGACCCACAGCGTCAAAAAACAGATTGACAGATTCAATTTTGCTTCTCAATTGGTCAAAGGAAGCCCTGTTCCTGTAAGACACGGCAAACACGGTAAGAGAAGTGAATATGCCGATCAGCACGATATAAAATTCCGAAAAGATACGGGGCGGATGAATCCCCAGGATCACATCACGCAGGATTCCGCCCCCCACCCCGGTCATACAGCCGATAAACACAACGCCGAATAAATCAAACCTGGCCTTAATCGCAGTCAGTGCCCCCGACACAGCGAAAGCAACTGTTCCGATCAGCTCCAACACAAACAGGGAGATTTCAGATATCATGAACCCATCACCTCATCATTCGGATTCCTTCCAAATCAGCTCCATCATTATACAATAAAAAGCGTTTTATGTCAACCTTTTCAACTTTCATTTTCTGTTCTTTTGCAAACGGGCGGCTTCCCCAATTGGATCTCATTTCTGTTCCCAAGCACCGGCAAGAGCACTTCTTTCCGCCGATTTTAAAATTTCAGAGATCAACAACCCAATTCCCCCATACTATCATGCCCCAAAATCAGTGCCGGCATTTGAAAAATCAAAATTTACGGTTGAATTACAGCGAAATTTGTGCTATACTATTAAGAAAGAAGAACGGAAGGATTTTTGTTTATGAAGCAATGGCATTATCGGCAATATCAGGAGGCTCAGGCACAGCGGTTTGCCCGGCAGGAAGGAATTGACCCTTTGTTTGCCGCACTGCTGGTACAAAGAGGACTGGATACCCACCAGGCAGTGAAGGGCTTTGTCCGCCCGGATATGACTCAACTCAGCGATCCCTTTCTCCTTCCCGATATGGATCGGGCAGTGGAACGGATTCTTTTGGCCAAGGAACGAGGGGAGCAGGTAACGGTATATGGTGATTATGATGTAGATGGACTCACCTCCACGACGGTGGTATCCACCTGCCTGCGTTCGTTGGGGATCAAGGTGAATTGCTATATTCCCGACCGTATGCAAGAGGGATACGGATTAAACCAAAAAGCACTGGAACAGATTCAGGCCTCGGGAACTACCCTTGTGATTACGGTAGATTTGGGCGTTACGGCAATTGAGGAAATCAATTCAATGACCGGGCTTGATTTTGTGATTACCGACCATCATCAGCCCTTGGAGGAGCTGCCTGCCGCAGTTGCGGTGGTGGATCCCAAGCGGGAGGACTGTCAGGCACCTTTTCGGGAACTGGCGGGAGTGGGGGTGGCCTTTAAGCTGGTATGTGCTCTGCTCCACGACCGTCCTCTTGCGGAAACTCTGCGGGAATACATTGATCTGGTGTGCTTAGGAACCATTGCGGATATTGTTCCCCTGTGCGGAGAAAACCGGTTTTTTGCCCGGTGCGGTCTGCCCTGGCTGGCACGGACGAAACGGCCGGGGCTGAAGGCTCTGCTGCGAGAAAGCGGATACAAAACGGTAGACGCAACTGCCGTTGGCTTTGGGCTGGCACCCAGAATCAATGCAGCCGGTCGGATGGGCAGTGCCAAAACAGCCCTCTCCCTGCTATTGACTCGGGATCAGCAGCAGGGAGAGCAATTAGCGGCAGAGCTATGCAAGCTGAATCTGCTGCGCCAGCAAACAGAGCAGGAAATCTATTTACAGGCAGATAAAATTATTCAGTCCACCGGGACGGATGCTCCCGTTTTGGTAGCGGCAGGCCGGGGCTGGCACCAGGGTGTGATCGGTATTGTCGCCTCCAAGCTGATGAATCGATATGACAAGCCGGTGGTGCTGTTAAGCATTGAGGATGGCATTGCCCACGGCTCTGCCAGAAGCGTAGAGGGCTTTCCCATGTTTGATGCCCTGTATGAATGCGAGCCCTACCTGATCCGCTTCGGCGGGCATGACAAGGCGGCGGGCATGACTTTATCGGAGGATCAAATTCCCGCCTTTATCGAGGAAATCAATCAGGTGGCCATGGCGGTGATGGAAGAAGAATCCGGAGGAGGGCTGATCATTGATCTGGCAGTAGAGCCGGAACAGATCACCCTGGAGCTGGCAAACAAGCTGTCCTTTTTCGAGCCCTTCGGAGAAGGAAATCCCCAGCCGGTGTTTGCCATCAAAGACGTACAGGTGACAGACTGTTCTCCCACCCGGGACGGAAAGCATTTGCGAATGACGGTTCAGCGGGGCGGGCACCGTTTTTCCTGCGTGGGCTTTGGCATGGGAGATGCCGCTCTGCCCCCCGGAACAATGGCAGACCTTGCTTTTTGCGCAACAGTGAATGAATTTCGGGGGCAGTCCTCGGTGAATTTAATTTTAAAGGACATTCGTCCGTTGGTATGACGGTTAAGGGAGTGAGACGATGGAACAAATGTATCAAACCTTGGTAGAAACAATTGAAAAATACAATTCTTCTGCAGATATGGCACGCATTCGCAAGGCCTATGAAATGGCAAAAACGCTGCATCAAAACCAGGTGCGGCTGTCAGGCGAGCCTTACATTTTTCATCCCTTATCCGTAGCGGTTATTTTAGCTGAGCTGGAAATGGATACCGACACCATCATCGCCGGTCTGCTGCATGATACGGTAGAAGATACCGACTGTACCCTGCAGGATTTAAGCCGGGAATTCGGGGATCAGATTGCCCAGCTGGTGGACGGTGTGACCAAATTAGGAAAAATTCCTTATTCCTCTCAAGAGGAGCAGCAGGTGGAAAATCTGCGTAAAATGTTTATGGCCATGGCTAAGGATATTCGGGTAGTGCTGATTAAATTGGCCGACCGGCTGCACAATATGCGCACCTTGAAAAGCCAGTCGGGGGAAAAGCAGCGGCAAAAGGCCCTGGAAACCATGGAGGTGTTCGCTCCGCTGGCCCACCGGCTGGGAATTTCCAAAATCAAATGGGAGCTGGAGGATTTGTCTCTACGGTATTTAGATCCCATTGCATATCAGGAAATTCTCCACTCCATCAACCAAAAGCGCCAGGAACGGGAGGCATATCTGGAAGAAATCAAGAATTCTATCAGCAAAAAGCTGACAGAAACAGGAATTTCATTTTATATAGAAGGCAGAGTGAAGCATTTTTACAGCATTTATAAAAAAATGTACTCCCAGCATAAGACCATTGACCAGATTTACGATTTGTTTGCGGTGCGGGTCATTGTGGATACAGTAAGCGACTGTTATAACGTTCTGGGAATGGTGCACGATTTGTATAAGCCCATGCCGGGGCGGTTTAAGGATTATATTGCTATGCCAAAGCCCAATATGTATCAGTCTCTTCATTCCACCGTCATCGGCACAAAGGGAACTCCCTTTGAGGTGCAGATCAGAACTTGGGAAATGCACCGCACATCAGAATTCGGCGTAGCGGCTCACTGGAAATACAAAGAGGGCCGGTCGGCCATGAATAATTTTGACGAGAAAATGAGCTGGATCCGCCAGCTGATGGAGATTCAGAAGGAAACCACCGATGCGGAAGAATTTATGCGCACGCTCAAAATCGATCTGTTTGCGGACGAGGTATTTGTATTCACCCCCAAAGGAGACGTGATCAATCTGCCTTCGGGCTCCAACCCCATTGATTTTGCCTTTGCCATCCATTCCGCAATAGGCTGCAAAATGCTGGGGGCTAAGGTAAACGGTAAAATTGTGCCGCTGGAATATAAGCTGCAAAACGGAGATATTGTAGAGGTGATTACCTCCTCAGGAGTTCACGGCCCCAGCCGGGACTGGCTGAAGCTGGTAAAAACCTCTCAGGCAAAAAATAAAATTAATCAATGGTTTAAAAAGCAAAACCGGGAGGAGGACATCGCCCGGGGCAAGGAGGCCATGGAAAAGGAGCTGCGCCGGCTGGGTCTGGCGGACGAAAAGGTCTATGTGCCGGAAATTATCGATCCCATTCTGCGCCGCTTCAGCTATAAAACGCTGGACGATATTTATGCCAGCATCGGCTACGGAGGGATTCCTTTGTCCCGGGTGATTACCAGAATCCGGGATGAATATGCAAAACGCTACAAGGAAGAGGAGCCTTTGAAGTTCCCTGAGCAAAAAAAGACAGAATCCAAAAAGAAAACCGCCCCCTCCAGCGGCGTTGTGGTCAAAGGGATTGACAACTGTCTGATTCGGTTTGCCCAATGCTGCAACCCCATCCCCGGTGACGATATTACAGGCTATATCACCCGAGGCAGAGGGCTGTCCATTCACAGAACAGACTGCGTGAATATCCAAAACGCACTGACCAACACGGCAGAAATCGGCCGTCTGATGGAGGCCACCTGGGCGGAAACCCAAGAGGAAAAATACAGCGCAGGAATTGTATATACCGCCTATGACCGGGATGGAATTGTGCTGGATATTGCCGCTTTGATGACAGAGCAAAAGGTTTCGGTAAAGGCGCTCAACGCCAAAAGCAATCATGACAACACCGCTATTGTGGAGCTGGTGGTAGAGGTAAACACCCGCCCCGAGCTGGACGCCATTATGAAAAAACTGCGGAATATGCCGGGGACCATCGACGTGAAACGGGCGCTGGAAAAGAAAATGAAGTAAAGGAGGAGTTTGATGAAGATACAGCAGCTGACAGTGGGGAGTTTTGCAACCAACTGCTATTTGGTAACAGACGAAAGCACCCGGGAAGGCTTTGTGATTGATCCGGGAGGAGACGGTGACCGGATTCTTTCTGAAATCAAAAAAACTGGTATGAAGGTCAAAGGGATTTTGCTGACCCATGGCCATTATGATCATTTTGCAGCAGTTGACCGGGTAGCGCAGGAAACCAAAGCCCCGGTACTGATTCACCGGTCAGATGCCTGCTGGTACAGTCAAATCCCCTCCTTTTTCGGGCCGGTTGCGCCGCCCAAAACGAAAATTTCCGGATTTTTAGAGCCAGGGCAAAGGCTCAGAACAGGAGAGCTGTCCTTGGAGGTACTGGCCACGCCGGGGCATACGCCGGGGGGCGTCAGCTTTTACGGCGGCGGTATGCTGTTTTGCGGAGACACCCT
>JAXEOR010000146.1:0-4559 GCA_034117945.1 Clostridia bacterium
AAGCCCGGAATCAAAATCAGAAGAAATGCCGACAGCACTGGATTTGACCCCCTGTAACTGGCGCTATCCTTACGGCCTGGTTGGCAACATGCCGGTAACGCTGTCTGTTAGTGAAATCAAACGGCGGTATGACAGCCAGCAAACAGAGGAGGGGTGGGTCTATTATCCAAAGGAGCTGGCACAGGCTCCGCTGCCAAACCGACCTGTGTTTTTGCGGGAGGAGGGGCTTTCCCCTACAGAGCGGGGAACGGCTTATCACCTTGCCATGCAGTATCTGGATCTTGCAACGCTGTCTGACCGTCAGGCAACGCAGCAGCAGCTGGATTGGCTGGTTGCAACAGGGAGAATGACCCAAGAGGAGCGGGATGTTTTGAGTCTTGAAACACTGGAGCGGTTTTGCCAAACGCCCCTGTATCCTCTTGTTTGCAAAAGCAGCCGGATGGAACGGGAAAAAAGATTTTTGCTGTCCTTTCCGGCCGGGGCTCTTTTCTCGGAGGCGGTCAACGAAACCCTTTTGATCCAGGGAATGATCGACTGTGTTGTGGAAACCGAAGGGGAGTATGACCTGATTGATTATAAGACCGATCAAAAAACGGATCCGGTCAGTGCCCGGGAGCGGTACGGACTGCAGCTTCATTTGTACGCTTTGGCGGCGGAACAGCTTTATGGGAAAAAGCCGCGGGGCTGCTGGCTGTACTTTATGACAACCGGAGAAGTGATGAAAATGGACGAATAAAACCGAAAAAAGCCTGTCCGATGACTGCTTCAGAATCATTGGACAGGTCTTTTTGCTTTATTTTTTTAAATATTTTCGGATGATAAATTCTCTGGCTGCGTCCTCTTGACGGTCGTCTAAGGGGAATAAGGGGGGAGCGTCCTCGCCGTATTTCCGGTTCAGCGCCCGGGATAAAAGCCAGTCTGTCAGCTTGGGGTTGGCAGGGAGCACAGGGCCATGAAGATAGGTGCCGATCACGTTTTTGTAAACCGCTCCTTCCATCTGATCCTCTCCGTTGTTGCCTTTGCCGTATTTCACCATTCCCAAGGGCAGGTGAGAGGTGTAGGTTCTGCCGCCGTGGTTTTCAAAGCCCACAATGTAATCGTCAAACAGGCCGCTTTGGATGATCACCTTACCGATCAGCCGGTTTGGCTTGCTTTCGGTGTGCAGATCCAGCAGCCCCAGCCCTTCTATGGTTTCCTGCTGCAGCTGATAATAGCTGCCCAGCAGCTGATAACCGCCGCAGACCGCCGCCAAAACGCCGTCTGTTTCCACATATTCCTGCAATGCGCTTTTTTGCTCCAGCAGCCGCTTGCAAACCAGCAGCTGCTCCCGGTCGCTTCCGCCTCCGATAAACACCAGATCCAGCTGGGAAAAATCAATTTCGTCCGACAGCACAAATTGGCGCAGCTCAGAAGAAATCCCCCGCCATGCCAGCCGCTTTTGCAGTGCAGTAATATTTCCACGATCTCCATATAAATTTAAAAGATCCGGGTATAAATGACCTATGGTAATGTTTGGGTTCATCCTTGACCGCCTCCTTTCCCAACTTCCTCAAGCAATCCGGATAACACAGCGTGGGTGGGAAACAGGGCGGAATAGTTGACCAAAACATAAACAATTTCGCTGTCGCTTTCCAGCGCATCCAAAACAGCCTCCTTCATGGAGGAAAGGGTGGAGATGTTTTGAAAATCGGCATATTTTAACCGGATCAGCATATCATGACGGCGAATGCCGCAGGTGGTAATATGGCGGATGTTGTTTTGCAGCTTTTCAAAATCCACATCCCACAGCCAGGAAACATCCTTGCCGTCCTGAATGTTGTCGTTGATGGCAATGATTACGTCCTTCCGTGAGCCGTCCAGCTGGACTGTGGAAATCCCCTGATTAAACCCGGCAGGGTTTTTGGACAGGTTCAGTACCACCTTTTTTTGCGGGAAGGAAAATTCCTCCATTCTCCCGATTTGAGGACGGTAGGTTGCTAAGATCTCTCCCACATCCTGGGTGGATAGGCCGCAAAGACTGATGACGGCATAGGCAGCCAGTACGTTATAGATGTTATAAAGCCCTCGATAGTTTAAGGTAATTGCCTGTCCGTTCACGCAAAAGGATAAGCCCTTGTCAAAGGAAATGTGATCAGCGGTAAAGTCTGGCTCCGGCCGCTGAAAGCTGCATTGAGGGCAGCGGTAATTTCCCAGCTGACTGTAATGATAATACTCGTAATCCAGTTCCTTTCCGCAAAAGGGACAAAACCGTCCTTCCTTGGTTTCGTTGCACGAAATGCCCAAATCCTGCGTGATGCCGTAAAAAACCGCCTGCAGGGAAAAACGTTTGGCGAACTGGGCGCACAGAGGATCGTCCGCATTGAGCAGCAAGGTAGTATGAGAAAGCTGCTCCAGTGCCCGGTTGAGCATTTCCATGGTCAGATCAATTTCTCCGTAACGATCCAGCTGATCCCGAAAAAGATTATTGATAATCAGCAAATCTGGCTCAAAATACCGGAACAGCCGCTGGGCATAGCCCTCGTCAATTTCCAGTGAGGCATAGTCTGCGTCCAGCTTTCCCAGCCAATTGGTTTCCCGGATAAAGGCCACAATCACGCCTTCGGTCATATTGGCTCCCAGACGGTTGCAAACCACCTTGTTTCCCTTGTCGGTCAGTAGCTTGTCGATGAGGTTGTTGGTGGTTGTTTTTCCGTTAGTACCGCATACTACAATGATTTTTTCTCTGACCTGCCGGGACAGATCGGTTAAAATTTTAGGGTAAATCCGCACCACAATTTTTCCCGCCAGGTTGGTGCCGTTATGACCTACCAGCCGACAAAAGAAAATGGTAATTTTGGTAAACCAGATGCAAAACAGCCGTAGTAATAGATTCATAAAAACTCTCCATTCCTTGCCTATGTACGTGTTGCGAAGGCGAAGTGCAAAAATAATTTGCAATAAAAATTCCGTTATGGGTATATTTCTTCAAAATAGGGGCAACATGAGTGATGGACCTCACAAAATATTGAGACCCCCTTTATTTCACTTTGCGGCAGGATCTTTGATTCTGCCGCCTTTTTTACAAATCAGAATTGGGCAGCCGGCTCATACGCTCTTTGAATTGCTGATAGCGGGCTGTTACATCCTCCATACAGCCGGATCCGAACTGATCGCACAACACCTGACACAGGGCAATGGCGGCAGCACATTCTGCTACAATAGAGGCGGCAGGTACAGCGCAGGTATCGCTTCTTTCTACCGTTGCGGTCAGGGGTTCTCCGGTCAGCAAATCCGCTGTTTTTAAGGGCTGATACAAGGTGGGAATGGGCTTAAAGGCCACTTGGATTACAATATCCTGCCCGTTGCTCATGCCTCCCTCAACGCCTCCTGCCCGGTTGGTTTTTTTGGTAAAGCCCTGCTCCGGCTGATAAAAAATTTCATCATGTACCTGAGAGCCGGGAGCGTAGGCTGCCTCAAAGCCCATGCCAAAGGAGACTCCCTTGACCGATTGAATGCTCATGAGGGCATAGGCCAGCTTGGCATCCAGCTTTTGATCCCACTGGGTGTAGCTCCCGATGCCGGGAGCAAGATTTTGAAACACCACCTGGGCAACTCCCCCCAGAGAATCTCCGTTCTTTTTTGCCTGATCAATGGCGGCCGTCATGGCTTGGGAGGCAGCCGGATCTGCGCACCGGACGGGGGATTCTGCTATTCTTTGGGAAAAGCCTTCCTCCTTGTAGTCACCCTTTCCCTGCACACCGCCCAGGGCGGTGACATGAGACAAAGAGGTCACCCCCAGTGCTTTCAGAAGCTGAAGACAAAGAGAGCCTGCCGCTACCCGTGCGGCGGTTTCTCTGGCACTGGCTCGTTCCAGCACGTTTCTGATGTCTGTATGTCCGAATTTTAAGGCTCCGTATAAATCAGCATGTCCCGGGCGGGGCTTGGTGACCTCCCGGCCGGCTGTAATTTCCTCCGGATTCATATAAGAAACCCAATTTTCATAATCTTTATTTTTGATCAGCATGGTAATGGGAGCGCCGGTGGTCATACCGCCCCGAACGCCGGACAAAAATTCCACCCGATCTGTTTCAATCTTCATTCTGCCGCCCCGGCCGTAGCCCTGCTGGCGAAGGGACAGATAACGGTTGATTTCCTGCTGGCTGACAGGTAAATTTGAAGGGAATCCGTCCAAGACAGCGACCAATCCCTTGCCGTGAGATTCTCCGGCAGTCATATATCTCATTTTTTTCACGCCTTTCCTTACACTCGTTATCTTTATTATAACACGAGGTGCATTGTTTCGCAATCTTTTTTTATTGGGATTTTGCAAGATTTGTGCTTGGGGGCGGGGATCTGTGTTCTGGAAAGGCGGGTTTGTTGTAATACAATTGATGGGTGACAAGAAATAAGAAAATAGACTCCAAGATATCATGTTTAGGGATCAAGATTGTCCTCCGGTGCTAAAATGAACGTCCAGGTAGACCGTTTTTCCAAAATCAAAGTGGCTCCCCGGCACGGGTGGGATGCGAAGGTCATGTACAGATCACCAAAGGCTTGAAGGAGGACTGCTTTGAAGCAGC
>JAXEOR010000147.1:0-10817 GCA_034117945.1 Clostridia bacterium
TAACACAGAAACAACCATAGCCAGCACCAATGCCAGTGAAATGGTCTTTTTGCTTTTCATGTCATCATACTCCTTTTAGAAATAAAATATAAATTACATGGTTATTATAACATAGGTTTGTACAAAAGTAAAGAGAAAATATTCTTTGAAATTCAAATGCAGGCTTTATAAAACCAGCCGCCGGTATTTCCCGACGGCTGGCTTCTGATGCTGATTTTTATTTCAGATCAATGGATTCCAAAATGGCAGTTTCGATCTCCTGGGCCTTCTCCCCGTAATACTTATCGGGGCTGGAGAAGGTAATAAAGTAATAAACATTATTCTTTTCAACAATCCACTGATCCCATCTCATTTTTTCTCCGTTTTTTAAAATATCATAATAGGAGAAGGTGTAGCCCTTTACACCGTCAATCTTAACGCTTTCCAAGGAGGTACTAATCAGCTTCACATCATCCTGCTTCTGATAATCATTCATCATGTTTACTCCAACCTCTCTTACGGACGGCGAATTGTTTTCTCCCAAAACGGCATAAATATCAAAAGCATAAACCCCAGAATTCTCCATGGCGAAGATTTCCCCGGCCTCCTGCTCCACAATCCACTCGGAGGGCAGCGAAACGGCAAAAGAATATTTTGCGTCCTTATACTCTTTATAACGAAGCTCCTCCTCTTCGTTAATTCGAATCATTTTCCCTACTTTTTCTTTATTAATGGTTCCGATCTGCACAGAATCCAAGATAATTTTGCTTTGCGCCTCTGCCTCGGCCTTGGTTCCTACGATATCATAGCTGATATTATAGAAGTAATCCCCCGCGTCGATAAACACATCCCAGTCATAGGTGGTTTCGCTTTCGTCCTTGATTTCCCGGGTGTAATAAACCGCCGGCAGCCCTGCAACAGTGGTTGTCTGCAAATCAGAGAAGGACACATAATCCATGTTCAGCAGCTTTTCGTTGTTCACCCGGTCATGCTCTGCCCAATACCGATAATCCTTGCCCTCCTCACTGGAATAAACGCTGATGAAGAAATTCAAAGAGGTGCTTTCGGAATATTCCTTATAAAACCGGAACTCGTTGACCGAGTTGCTCCCGTAGGAGTACTCCACAAAGTCGCCGGGAACCAAAAGGCTGACCTCCATTTCCTTGGACTGGAAGGTATGCATATTATTGCTGTCCACATCAGACAAGTCCTCCGCCTTGGTCTGCTGGAAGGATAAATCGAAGGTATCCAGCATTTCCACCAGGGAATTGAATTCCGTCAATCCTTCTTCAATAGAAACGGCCGACATCAATCTATAGATCTTATCCGTTCCGATATAGCTGCGCAAATCCATATAAGCGGTTTTTGTTTTCAGCTGAAGATTGGCATATTCCACCCCGGAGGCTGTTTTGCCCTTCTTTAATTCAATCACGCTCTGATTTTCCGCAAGTGTTTTCATACTGGAATAAACAGATTCCACATCTGCATCCTCTGCTCTTTTGCTGATGACCAGCGCAAAAGAGCAGTCATGACCGGAAGAGGTAAAATAATTTTTGTACCCGTCAAAGGAGCGCTCTGCCAGCTGAAATTCAGGGCTGCGCTTCATAGACCAGCCCAGATAGCTGTCTCCCACATATTCCTTATTGGAGCGCTTTAACAAAAGGGCATAGTCCTTAATGCTGTTGGAATTGGTCACCTCCTTCACCACTGTTACCCGCTGGGTTTCCTCCTCCCAGCCCACATCCGCTCCAAAGGTTTCTGTAATAAACCGCAGGGGAAGCATGGTTCTGTCATTGGTTACCTCGGGAGCGGTCAAAAGCTCCACATCCTCTCCGTCCACCTGCGCAATTCTACTGCCGATGGTCAGAACAATTTCAACGCCGCCGTAGGTCACCGTTGCCTGCTGGCTTTCTTCGTCCCAGGCAACGTCAGCACCAAAGCTTTCCGAAATCAGGCGAACCGGCACCAAGGTTACGTCATTGACCACATAAGGGGCAACATAGTCCACCATTTCCCCATTTACGCTGATCTGATCGTCTCCAATGGAAAAGGAAATTTCGACCTTTTCAATCTCTGCGTTGCTTACCTCCGTCAGCTCCGGATCCTCTGCAAAAACGCCGACGGCGCAGCCAAGCGCCATAACGCCGGCCATACACAAGCTTATCCATTTCTTTCTCATTATTCTCCTCCTTCTCATTCATCGGACAATACCAATCCAACCCACAGGGATTCTCCTCCCCGCTCCACGGTCAGATAGGCAGTGTCACCCATCACATATTTTTTCATTACCTCATGATAGTCTGCCAGACTATGCACCTCATCTTCTCCGATTTTTGTCACAACATCGCCCACCTGCAGCCCGGCCTGTTCTCCCTTTGAGCCGGCCGCCACCTTTTGCACCGTCAGCCCTTCCCGGGTGGGAAGCCCCAGCATAGACGCCCAGGATTCCTCAAAAACAACGCCCGTTTCGGCTCGTCTCACCTTTCCGTAGCGCTCAAACTGGGAAATCACATACTGCACCGTATCAACCGGAATGGAAAAGCCCATCCCCTCGATGCCCGTTGCTGCAAATTTCGCAGAATTGATGCCCAAAAGCTCTCCTTTCAGATTCACCAAAGGACCTCCCGAATTGCCGGGATTGATGGCAGCATCTGTCTGGATCAGATGATAGCTTTCTCCGATCTGACAGTGAACTCCGCTGATGATTCCCTTGGAGGCGGAGTTTCTCAGAGAAAAGGAAACCGGCGTTCCGATTGCCACCACCGTCTGTCCGGGAACCACCGTGCCCGCGTCTGCAAAGGAAATGGGCTTCATTCCGATCCGATCAATTTTGACAACGGCCAGATCAGACTCCGCATCTATGTATTTCAGTCTGCCTTCATAGCCCTGTCCGTCGCTCATCACAACGATGATCTGCTTTAAATTTTTCACCACGTGAGCGTTTGTCAAAATTTCTCCGCCGCTTTTGATCACAACCCCTGTTCCGTGAGCCATGGACTGGACATGCTCGCTTTGACTCAAGCGATCGTCCGCATAATTTCCCACAATAGCCACCACCGATTTTGACACCTGGGCAATCACCTGACTGACGTTTCCTTCGTTCTCCAGAGTAATACTGGCGGTCTGAGCCTGCTCATTCCAGTCCACCTGAGCCCCAAGCCCCTCTGACACCGCCCGAAGCGGAACAAAAATCCGATCGTTCTGAACTATACACTCTGTCTCTAATTCCTTTTGATTCACCAAAATTCTGGGCGAACCGCCCGCATAAGCCATCCCGGCAGAGGCAACCGCAGCCCCCACGAGGATTCCTGCAACAAATTTTTTAATACGCTCTCCCTCCTATCTCTTTTTGTACAAAAAACTATTTCATGGATATTATACCATATTCTTCACTATTTGTCAATGATTCATATTAAATTCCCTGTTTTACAGGAGAAATTCTGCTATTCCCGGCCGGGTTTATTTGGAAAATATGGAAGTCGTTTTGATCAGCTCCTTTTATTACAAATGTACTATATTTATATATTACACCTGTAATAGAATTTTGTCAAGTATTTTTAAAAAAATTCCAAAAGAACCCTGAATTTTTTCATAAAAAGGGGCTGCGGCAAAAGGGGTTTTCCCGTTCTGTCGCAGCCCGTACTCTTTGCTGTTATTCTATGTTCAGCTCTGCCACCGGCAGAAAAGGCTTCAGGTTGCCGTTTAGTGCCATCAGCTTGACTTCAGAAGTGCCTGCTGGGATCTCTGCCGAGCCGGTAAGCTGCCCTGTCTGCCCCTTTGTGATCTGCCGCGGGAATGAGCAGGCAGACAAAAATTTTCCCTGGCTGTCGTAAAATCCAGCAAACAGATAGAGAGTTCTGTCCACCTCAACCTGCCCAAGGGGAACGGAAAAGACCGCCTTGTTGTCCTGCTTTACAATTGACGCAGTTCCTGCCAGGGGGGTATCCCCTTTCACCTCTATACGGACAGGAATGATCACATCCGCATCCTCAGCCAGGCCATACAGCGTATATACTGCTTCCTCCTCGGTTGAAATGCCGCTTAAGGACCACAGCGCCTTTTGCTGAACGGCACTTCCGTCCGCCTTGGTCAGAGAAACCTCCTCCGGCAGTCCATAGGGATCTCCCTGAGGCACCACCTGCTCTACAGCCTCTGCCTGATACAGGGGAACCTTTTCCGGCCGCACCTCGGTAACCTGGCAGCTAAAGGGACACAGGGGAAGTCCCTCTGAATTGACCAGATTCACATCCGCATAGGTGTCAATTACTGCCGTATCCTCCTCTGTATTCAGCTTGGATTCATCATAGGGATACATGTGCTTTTCCACTGCATAGGAGATCTGCTTGATCTGGGCAACCGCCGGGCAGGTGATGGTAACGGTATTTTCCCCCGAAATCACGGCACTGGCCTCATAAAACACACCGTCTGCTCCCGCCGCCATAAAGCAGCGGGGTGCCTTTCCGTCTGTGGTTTTCAGCCCCTCATAGGCATGAGAGAAGGTGATCGTCGCCTGATTGCCTGCCGCCTCCGCTTTTTGATAAAGGGGGCTGGACCATTTGTCCTCCAGGCCGTACACCAGCCCCAAAGCTGACAAAGCCAGCCGCTGACCCACAGGCTTTTTATTGTTGGGATGCAGCGCATCAAACCCGGCTCCGATATCCGGCGGGCAGTCCATTGACACTGCAATGCCCACATTGTCCAATTCGTGATACACCTCCAGCTGCCCCAGTCTGGCAGTGCTGAAATCCTCCATAATATAACTCCCTGTCCAGCTGGCATAATATTTCATCGGGCTGGGCGGCAGGGCTACAAACAAAAAGGGCATATCGCTGTCCTGCCAGTCCGTCCGCCAGGAGGTGATCAGCTTTTTAAAATCGGAGGCAAAGGTTTTGTTATACCGATCCCCTTCCCCCTGGTACCACATCACTCCCCGAACGCTAAGCCGGGTTAAGGGTGCCACCTTGGTATTATACCGCCCTGCGCCCGGCTCTCCCGCCGCAGAGGGTCCCTGATAGGAAGACATTCCTGCGCCCCCGATGGCGCAGCAAATGCCCCCAACGGGCATATCCAGCTCCTGATACAGCCGATCCAAAGCGCTGTATCCGACGGCGGAATAGTTCTGCACCGCAGACCGGCTTGCCGTCACCCACTTTCCTTTCAGATCCTTTTCTCTGGCAGAGGACTGGGTATCTGCGGTATTGATAAACAGCCGGATTTGATCCATAGTCTGAGAGGGCAGAATGTCATTGGCATAGCTCCCCGTATGACCGGTCAGCTTGGCCATATTGCTTTGCCCGCTCTGCACCCAAAGCTCTCCCACCAGCACATCCTCCACCGTCACAGAGGAGGAAGAGGTGGAGAACACCAGCTGATAAGGCCCTCCTGCCGTTACAGCGGGCAGCTCAGCCTGAAAGCTTCCGTCCGCCTCCGCTTTTGCCTGCCCCCGAAGGATCACGTCACTGCCTGACCGCAGCCGGATCTGCACCGTTGCCCCGGGCTCTGCCGTTCCCCAAAGCCGAATGGGCTTCCCCTGCTGGAGCAGCATGTGATCCCCGATCAGATTGGGCAGCTGAATCTCCGCAGCACTGACGGGCACCAGCTGACTGAAAAGGAGCAATGCCAGTAAAAATACCATCAAAATCTTTTTCATCATTTATCCCTCACTGTTATTTTGATTTCATTTTTTCTATTTGATCAGCCAAAGCTGTTTTTGGAAAGCACACAGGGAGCCAGGCCGACTCCAATACCAAAGAAAGCAAGAAAAACGGCTTGCATATTTGCGAACTTTTCCGTTATTTCTTGCTTTCCTGCTTTTATTTCATTTTGTTAAGACTGACCTGTTTCGGAGGGCAGTGCCATGGCGGCCTCCTCCTTTTTGTCAGCACTTCGCTGTTATTTTACTTCAGCGAAATATTTAATGGTTCTCACCATCTGGCTGGTGTAGGAATTTTCGTTGTCATACCAGGAAACAACCTGAACCTGAGTCAAATCGGTTCCTTCGATAGGAGAAACCATGGTCTGGGTTGCATCAAAGAGAGAACCGTAGTTCATGCCAACGATATCGCTGGAAACGATCTGATCCTCTGTGTAGCCGTAAGATTCATTAGCAGCAGCCTTCATTGCCGCATTGATTTCATCAACCGTTACCTGACCCTTTACAACGGCTACCAGGATTGTGGTAGAACCGGTAGGAGTGGGAACGCGCTGTGCAGAGCCGATCAGCTTGCCGTTCAGCTCAGGGATAACCAGGCCGATTGCCTTTGCAGCACCGGTGGAGTTAGGAACAATGTTAACAGCAGCCGCTCTGGATCTTCTCAGATCCCCTTTTCTCTGGGGACCGTCCAGGGTCATCTGGTCGCCGGTGTAAGCATGAATGGTGCGCATAATACCGCTCTGGATCGGAGCCAGGTCGTTCAGCGCCTTAGCCATGGGAGCCAGGCAGTTGGTGGTGCAGGAAGCTGCGGAAATCACAGTATCCTCAGGCTTCAGAGTTTCATGGTTTACATTATATACGATGGTAGGCAGATCCTTGCCGGCAGGAGCGGAAATAACAACCTTTTTAGCACCTGCTGCAATGTGAGCGGAAGCCTTTTCCTTGCTGGTGTAAAAACCGGTGCATTCCAGAACAACGTCAACCCCGATCTGACCCCAGGGAAGATCCTTGGCATCCTTTTCTGCATAAATTTTAATGGTTTTTCCGTTTACTGTGATGGAATCTTCGCCTGCCACAACAGAATCACAATATTTGTATCTGCCTTGGGAAGAATCGTACTTCAGCAGGTGCGCCAGCATGGAAGGGCTGGTCAGGTCGTTGATAGCAACCACCTCATATCCTTCAGCGTCAAACATCTGTCTGAACGCCAGACGGCCGATCCGTCCAAAACCGTTAATTGCAACTTTTACTGACATGATAAAACCTCCTAAAAAATAGTTCACTAAAAAATCGCTTATTTTTATTTTACAATAAAATAAAAAATTATGCAAGCCCCTTTGTGAAAAAAATATCTAGATTGGTAAAAATATGTGACTTTTAAACAAGAAATTAAAATTACAGACATTCTGTTTGTCACATATTATTCACTTATTTTGCCGATTTTATTCTAATTGAAGCAAAAATTTTAGCCCATCCCCCGGACGAAGGCGAATTTGCCGAAGGCCGTACCGTTTTTTCCATTCCTCCAGGTTGCGCCGCCTCTGCCCTGCCAGCTTGGAAAATTCCTTTTGGGGGGCAAAAATCACCAGCGTCCGACCCTCTGTGGCTTTTCCCTCAAGCCACTCCTCCAGCTGTAAATCATAAAGCTTGGAGGCCACCAGCTCCCCAAAGGCCGGATGAACGGGCCCTGCGATCACGTCCTTCTGCTCCAGCCCGTCCATACAAAGGCCGGTACGAATCACCGGAACGGGAGCCATCGCCCTGGTCATCTCCGCCGCCCATGTGACCGCCTGACTAAGAGAAAGAGGCTGATAAAGCCCCTGCCGATACCAATCCTCCAAGGGAGTCTGAGCCAGCACCAGCACCGGATAAATCCGGGCAAAATCTGCCTTCAGCTCCCCGGTTTTTTTGGCAGACAGAACAGAGCGCTCCAAGCTGTCTCCGGGCAGGCCGCACATCAGCTGCACCCCCAGGGAAAACCCTGCCTCCTTCACCCGAAGGCAGGCATCCTGTGCGCACTGAGCCGAATGCCCCCGGCCGCTTTTTTTCAGCACCGGATCGAAAAAGGACTGCACCCCCAGCTCCACCGTGGTCACGCCGAACTCCTTCAGCCGTTTGAGGGTGTCCGCCTCCACTGCGTCCGGCCTGGTGGACAGTCTGATTCCTCCCGCTCTCCCCGCTCTCACAAATTCCTGTGCCATGGCTAGATAAGCAATTTGCTGCGAAACAGGAATGGCGGTAAAGCTGCCCCCGAAAAAGGAAATTTCAATCTCCTCCGCCGGCACAGACAAAAAGGACAAATACCGCTCCACCTCCTGCCGGGCAGCCGTAACCGAACAGGGCTCCTCCCGGCCGGTGATCTTTTTCTGATTGCAAAAAATACAATTATGAGGACAGCCCAGATGGGGAATGAAAATGGGGATATTATAATGCTTCAAGGCGATGCTCCTCCAGAATCTTTTGAGCGGCGTTTTGCTCCGCCTGCTTTTTGCTCCCTGCCGTTCCCCGAGCCAGCACCTTGCCCCGCCAGGAGATTTCAACCGTGTAGCTGCGCTGGTGATCCGGCCCGCTCACCTCAACCACCCGGTATTCCACCGACTGGTGACCCAGCTGCTGCACCCGCTCCTGCAAAGCTGTTTTATAATCCCGGACAGGATCGGATTCCGCCTTGGAAATTTCCCCTGCCAGGCGGGACAGGATCCAATCCCGCACCGTGGGCAAATCACTGTCCAGATAAATGGCCGCAATCAGCGCCTCAAAGGCGTCGGACAAAATGGAATCTCTGTTGCGGCCTCCCGTTTTTTCCTCTCCGTGCCCCAGCTTCAGTCTGCTGCCCAGATCAATCTCCCGAGCCAGTCTGGCCAGGGTTTTTTCGCAAACCACCGCCGCCCGAAGCTTGCTCAGCTTGCCCTCGGGCTGATGGGCGTAGGTTTCATACAAATACTGCCCCGCTACCAGCCCCAGCACTGCATCCCCCAAAAATTCCAGCCGTTCATTGCATTCTCCGTCCTTGTTCTGCTCGTTTTGGTAGGAGCTGTGGGTCAAAGCGGTGGCCAGCAGCTGTGGGTTTTGAAAGGTATATCCTAATGGTTTCATGTTACCGCTTCCTTAAAAAAACCGCCTCAGTAATGTTTGTTACCGAGGCGGTTTATGATGGTTTCAACAAAATCACTCAAGCATTTGCCTTGGCATAGCTGACCGCGTCGCTCACCGTGTGAATTCCTTCGGCGTCTTCATCCGGAATCTCAATTCCGAACTCATCCTCCATTGCCATTACCAGCTCTACCAGATCCAAAGAATCCGCACCCAAATCATCCACAAAGGAAGCATCCATTGTTACTTCAGATTCGTCAACGCCCAGCTGATCGACAATAATTTTTTTAATTGCTTCAAATTCCATTGTGTTTCACCTCCTTGTGCCGTTTCCCTAATAAGTAAGTATGAACTCTCTATATAATATATTACAAAATGCGCAAACCGTCAATATAAAATATTCGTTTTTCATATTTTTTGTCATTCTGATAAAATTCTCCGCAAAATTTCGTAAGAACCGCACATTTCATCCAATAAATGACTCTGCTCTTCCATGAAAAGCCGGGTGCTGGGAAACATAGAAAGCAGCAAGGCCGTTCGTTCCACCCCCCGCACAAAGGCGGGCTCCAGCTGGGAGGGCTTCATCACCCGAGCAATGGGACAGATGCTGTTTGCCCGGGGATCCATCAGCACCTTGGGTTTGCTGCCCGCCTTCACATAAGGAAACAAAGGAAAAATCCGGCAGGCAAGAGGCCGAAGTCCTCTGTCGCACACCCCCTTGCAGATCGCAATGGGAACACTTCTTCCCTGCACCGTAAAATCGCTGGGCTGGATTGTTAAAAAACCCGCTCTCTCCAGCATTTGCTCCTCCCCGGGATACAAAAACATGCCCTCTCCGCCCTCGTCTGTACAGCATGCCCCTTTGCAGGCCTTTCCGCAGTCTCCTGCCAGGGGGGTGCAGTGGTCAAACAAGCGGTAAAGCTGGGGATACACCTGTTTGGTTAGGTTCATTTACTTCACCTTCAGCAAATCTCTGTTCTGGATCAAATACACCGCTCCGGAATACAAGGTCAGCGCCGCCACCACAAGCATGATCACATTCATCCAAAAGCCTGTGATATGGAAAAACAAAATGGCCAGAATCGACAGCATCTGCGCCGCCGTTTTCACCTTGCCGGACATGCCCGCCGCCAGCACCCGGTTTTCCGAAATGGCCACCAACCTCAGCCCTGTCACAATAAATTCCCGGGCGATGATCACAAAGGCAATCCAGGAGGGAAGTGCCGCCACCTCAATCAAGCAAAGAAAGGCAGAGGCCGTCAGCAGCTTATCCGCCAGGGGATCCGCAAATTTCCCGAAGGTGGTTACTAAATTACGCTTTCTGGCAATCTGACCGTCCAGATAATCGGTCAGGGAGGCCAGGGCAAAGATCGCCCCCGCTGTTTTCCACATGCCCAAAAGCAAAAACACCATAAATACCGGAATCAAAAGGATTCTGACCAGGGTTAACCGATTGGGTAAGTTCATTCTTCTATCATCCTTCCGTACAAATCATATTCATCCGCATCGTCAATTTCCACCTGCACAAACTCTCCCGGATCAAGCTCCCTGCAGGCGCCGAAATACACCGTTCCGTCAATTTCCACCGAGTCGGCATAGGTGCGCCCGAAATACAGGCTTCTTTCCCGGTCAAAGCCTTCTGTCAGCACCTCCAGCTCCAATCCCAGCTTTCTCTGGTTATTGCCGAGAGAAACCCTGCTTTGGCGCAGCATTAAGCCGTCCCGGCGCTGCTCCTTCACCTCTTCTGGCACCTGCTCTGCCATGCTCGCCGCCGGGGTTCCCTCCTCGGGAGAATAGCAAAACACGCCCATCCGGTCAAAGCCAACCACATCTGCAAATTCGCAAAGCTCTTCAAACTGCTGATCCGTTTCCCCCGGAAACCCAACGATCACAGAGGTTCGCAAAGCCGCATCGGGCAAGATTTCCCGGATCCGGTCAAACAGGCCGATCAGCTGCTCCTTGGTGCACCGTCGTCCCATCCGTTTTAAAATCAAATCATTGCAGTGCTGGATGGGCAGATCCAGATAATTGCAGATTTTAGGCTGTGCCGCCATCACCTCCAGCAGCTCCCGGGTCACCCCCTCCGGATACC
>JAXEOR010000148.1:0-2236 GCA_034117945.1 Clostridia bacterium
AAACAACAGCCACTGCACTCCTGATGGGCTCAGCTGATGGCTGTTTTTTATCTTTGGCATCTCATTTCCTCCGTTTCTACCGATCGTAAACCTGCTGTCGGATTTCCTCTACTTTTTCCTCATCTACCAGCGCGCTGATAATGGCATAAGCAAACCGATTGGCAACCCCTGCAGATTTTGCGGTAATGATATTTCCATCCCGCACCACAGGCTGGTCTGCCACCGTAGCTCCTTTTAATTTTTCTTCAAAGCCGGGATAGCAAATAGCCTGTTTTCCTTGCAGCAAGCCCATTTCACCCAAAATGGAAGGTGCTGCGCAAATGGCCGCCGCCATTCCGTCCCGTTCCAGGCAGGCACGGATCAGCTTTTGTACTGCGACGCTCTTTTTTAAGTTTTCCGTTCCTTTCCCGCCGCCGGGAAGGATCACCATTTCCATTCTTTCCTTTTGCACCTGCTCCAGCAAAACATCCGCCGTCACCGGAATATCATGAGCACCGGTTACCACTCTGCCGGTTACACCAACCGTTGTTAACTCCACTCCTGCCCGGCGAACATAATCCACCACCGTCAGAGCCTCTACCTCCTCAAAGCCGTCTGCCAACAATAAATAAACCATACCAATCCATCCTTTCTATCGTCTGAGTCTTTAATTCAGCATTAAATTCATATAATTCTTTCCGCCCATCACCAGGGCTGTCAGCTCTTCTATCTTCATTGGCCGCCCACCCCCTTTTTCTCTGGTGACCTGACCGGAGCGAACGGAAAAGGAGCCATTGTTTTGCGGAATCCAGGGATCGCTGACATTCACAAAGCAATCCTCCGCCAGCACCAGTGCCTTTTCTGCATGGATCACTCTTGCCTGGCCAAAGGCCTTTTGAGAATCAGGGGACAGCATAACTCCTTCCCCGATCCGGCATAACAAAGAACGGACAGCCTCTTGCTCTCCCATGCACTCCTTTACCACGGTTTTTTCCGGAAATCTGCTAACCAAAGCATAAGCACCTTCATTTTCCCATAATTCTCCCCGTTCAAACCGGACATGCTCCTCCAAAAGAATCTGCCATTGCTCCCGGGATCTGTGCAAAAATCCGTCAAAGTGCCGCCGGCAATCCAGCTCATACCACCGATTCAAATTTTGGCTTGATTTCACCAATCCCCCCTCTCCCTTACCGGAAGGAAGAGGCTTTTGTTCTAAAAAGAAGCAGTCAATATAGCCAAATTTTAAATAAAGAGTGGGCTTTGCAGGAATCAAAAGAGACAGCACATCCCCCCGCTGATACATCTTCGCCAAAGCCTGCTCCATCATAGCAATCATATATCCCCGCCCCCGAAATTGGGGCAGGGTGCACACACCGGACAGATAGGAGCAAGGAACCCTTGTTCCATGCAGCTCCATTTCGTAGGGAACCATCCCAAGATATGCCCTGGGATCTCCTTCGGCGCCCCGCAGCACCAGCGCATCCCTTTCCCGGTGCACCCGATCCATATAAAAATGAACAAAATCCGGACTGTCCCCCGGAAAACAAATGCTCCATAGCTTTGCTGCCGCTCCAATATCGTCACAATACGAAATTTTCATGTTAACTCCCAATAATCACGGATTTTACCGCTACCAAATGATCCGGCGCATAAGAAAGCTTTGCCTTTCTTAAGCCCTCCAGCCCCATATCCTCTTCCCGGTCAATATAGGTTGCCTGTGCAAATTCATGCTGGCAAAACTGCTGATTGATCATGGCATAGGCTCCCTGATAAGCAGGATTCGCCTTTTCCATATGAATCAGTGCCGTATCCTCCGTCAGCATTTCTCCGATAGAAAAGGCAATCACCTTCCCCTTTACAGTCAAAATGCCGCCCCGGCACTCCAAGGCACCGAAATCCTCAATAGATCTTCGCACCGCGTCATACTCACATTCCCGAAAAAAATCAGAAAGCTCCGTTTTGCTTTCCAGCCAAGCCTCCTCCAGCTTTAAACACTCCCTCGCCCATTGAGGTGCAAAGGGATGATATTCATACTCATACAAACTTTTAAATTTGTTAATATGATTGCGCTTTCCGTGCAGCTTTTTTCCGGATAGAGTGACCAGCTTGTCTCTTGCATAAACATAATCATAAGAATCTCTCCGATCCACCACCGTCACCCTTCCGGGATACCACTGCTCCATACTTGCCGCCATATCCTCTGTCAGCAAACCGAAGGACAGGCACTGGGAAAACTCCTGCCGCAGCGCCTCAACAG
>JAXEOR010000149.1:0-11021 GCA_034117945.1 Clostridia bacterium
TTCAGTAGGCATTATTTATAGAGCATTGTCAATAGATCGATCATAAAATATAATAAACATAAGGAGAATGCCCATGATCACATACAAACCCTTTTATCAAACAATGAAGAAAAAAGGCTTTACCACCTATAAATTAATCACACAGTATCACATCAGCCGCAGTTTGCTGGATCGTCTGCGGCATAACAAGCCCATCAGCACGGTAACGCTCAATGATTTGTGTGAAATTTTAGACTGCCGGGTGGAGGATATTCTGTTGTACCAAAAAGAAACAGAGGAGGATTCTTAGCGTTCCTCCCCTGCTTTTTTATTGAATTTCCCAGCGATCTCCCGCGGCGGTATAGGTGCGATCTCCCATGGTGATCACAAAGCCTTGATCTCCCGCTTCAGCCGTTAGCGAAATGCCGCCCCACAGCAGTCTGCTGCCCTGCAGCTCCAGCCGGCTTTCACCCTTGGATGCCACTTCAATCACGGTAATCACTCTGTGGAAGGGGGCTTTTTGGGCAGTCATCCAAACCCGCTTCACTTCTTTCCCTTCTTTCTCTCCAAAGGATTCCCGGGAAATTTCCGCATTCCAGTTCATGGGCAGCACCCTGGCCTGCACCTTTTCTCCCTGAATGCAAACCCCATTCTGCTCCGTTGTAACCTCTTGATTGGTACAGAATAAAAAGGCAGATGCGTGAGGCAGTTGATACGCCACCTCATCCATCACCAGATACAGGTGAGAATCCGGCGAAAAAATTCTGCGGTAATTGCAGGTATATAATCCCTTTTTCCAGGTGCCGGTTAACTCCGCCGTATAACGCCACACACCGTTTTCCAGGCAGGATTCCGTCACCTTACCGCCCCCCGTAAAAATCTGATTATAGGACAACCCGGAAGGATTGATGGGCAAAAACAAATTGTGGCTTTTGGCCAGCGCCATCTGATCTGTAAAAGGAGAGGAATAAGCGCAGATTCCCCGATCCATCAGCAGCACCTCTCCCCCGGCCTCCAACAAAACAGAGCCGTTGTCACTGTGGCAGTGAGAAAAGAAATTCGGTCCGCTGACTGCGTGAAAATGAACCAATCCGGCGTCCTCTGTTTGAGAAAGGTATCCCACCTGTCCGATGCAGGTCAAATTCCAAAAGCCGGGATCAGCCACCGATGCCATCTCCTGTGGTTCCACAGTCTCTCCCAGCAGGAAATGATACATCCCCACCAAACCGGGATCTTTTTTTCCGCAATATTTTTGATACAATTTCCGCCATTTTTCCTGATGCTCTCCCACCCGGGAATACACAGCGGCAATCCAAAAAGCATAGGGGCCTCCATGGGCATCGTTTACCCCCATAAAGCCATCGCCGTCTCCTGCTGTAGACAGCATTGCCAGGGCATACCGCTCCGTTTTTTTGAGGCAGTCCGGCAAATAATCCTCATAATTTTCTTTTCTGTACTTCGCAAGCAAATAATAGGAAACCAGTGCTTCTGAAATGGTATAATTCCAATAACCCGGTCCCTCCGGTGTTCCGCCGTCCGGATAAATATAGTTTTCTAGTGCCTCTTTCAGCACAGCCTCCCCTTCATCCACCCTGCTGCGAAAACGGGGATAATCATAGGCAAGGGCGATCAATGCCGCAATTCTTCCGTGGCAAAATACAATTCCCTGATTCATATGGTGAATGTATTCCATAATATGAAAATCGCAGTCCATCCGGGACAGACCCTTTAAAATCATGGCATTGTGAATGATGTTTCTGCCGTGCCAGGTCAGCAAATGCCCTGCCAGATCCAACACACAGGCGCAGGCACTGAGCAAGCAGTCTTCCGTAAAGGATCGATGATGCCAGGTAGCACCCGGGAAAGCACCCATAATTCCCTCGCACCAGTTTTTGGTGCAGGCAACCGAAAGCGCCGTTCGGCAGGCCAGGCGAAGCATTGGCTCGTTTTGCTCCACCGCTCCCACAAAGGCCAGGGTTTTCATCATTCCCGCTGGATTTTCTCCCCCTCTGTCACGATCCCGGATCCAGCGAATGTCTGAGGTTTTGATATACTCTCCGATGTCTTCCTCCGGTACCCGGGTGAGATACTGCTCCGCTTTTTGCTTCATCACCTGATACAACCGGTCAAAGGGTGGGTGTTTTCTCTTTTCCCGCATTTGTTCCAGCTCCCGGGAGGTCATCACCATCCCGATTCTGGGCTCCAGGCTTCTGGGAGACTCCTCAAAGCAGCCCTCCCACTCTGTTGAATAACCGGATGTTCTTTGCTCCATCTCCCTTTGCTTTGCCCGGTTGGCCAATCCCATCCAAAATAAACGGACGGAACTGTTTCCTTCGGAATAAACGGAAATGGTAAAACGGGTCATT
Organism: Clostridia bacterium; assembly: GCA_034117945.1. Taxonomy (GTDB): domain Bacteria; phylum Bacillota; class Clostridia; order HGM11514; family HGM11514; genus SIG438. Next base: position 2,346 of record JAXEOR010000149.1, read on the forward strand.
TCATGGCCGCAGATTTCGCCAACCATTTCGTGATTCTCATTCAAACCGTAAAAATCCAGTGCCTTCACTTCGTGACCGTCTATGACGCAGGTAACCGTCACTCTGGTTTTTTCGTCCGCGCCGGCATTTAACTGGAGCAGATCATAGCCGTCCAGAATCAGATGGCAGTCCCGGCTGAGTGTGCAGCTGGGCTCTCCGGTTCCGGCCCCCCGCTCCACCTCAACAGAAACATTGCACCAGGCAGGCTTGGCCTGCGCAACAGCCTTAGGGTGATACTCCACCGCATAGTTTTGAAACACGCTGTACTTCCGTTTGCAAGGATAAGATTCTCCACTGTCCCAATAAGGCTCAAAAATGGTTTCCGCCTCATTGATGGGAATGTTATTCACCGTTAACATCTCCTTTTTTGCCCAAAAGGCATTTTTCGGGGGTATTGTACCATAGATATTTGTAAAAATCAACAATTGTAACACACTTGAAATATTTTTATTGCTTTGCGGCAAAAATAAATACCAGCCGCAGCATTTTATTACTGCAACTGGTATTTTCAGAAAGCAAGAAACTGTTTTTGAGGCCGGAACAGAAGCGGTTTTTATTCCTGCGAATCTGTAGGCTGCTCCTCTTTCTCCTGAGGCTCAGGCTGGGCCTCCTGAACCGGCGGCTCAGGCTCTTCCTTTTCCATCTTTACCCCCTGAACATGTACGTCAATCTTAGATGCATTCAGCCCCGTCATGGTTTCCACATTCTTTTTCACCGCCTGCTGCACGCAAAGCGCAACCTCCGGTATTTTGACGCCGTATTCCACCACCAGATAAAGATCGATCGAGACCTCGCCCTCCTTCATCTCTATCTTGACGCCCTTAGACAAATTCTTTTTTCCGATCAGGTCATAAATCCCGCTGGCCAGGCTGGCGCTCATGCTGGCAACTCCCTGTACCTCAGCCGCCGCAAGGCCTGCGATGGTTGCAACCACATCCTCGGAAATTTTAACGCTGCCTACTGTTTGCTCCGTCATTTGTTCTTCCAAAGAAATTACCTCCCTTGCATGATTTACAAGCACTTTTACAGATCACAAAAAATACTGGGTTTGTATTTATTATATCATAAGCGCCTCCCTTTGTAAATCATTTTATCTCAATTATTTTAATTTTATCCGCTCCCAATCCTGTTTCTGCCATAACGGGGGATAAAATTTTTGCCATTTCCTCCGCCTCCAGCCCATCGGATGGAACGGTAACGGAAACACCTGCTTCTGTAATGAACACCACAGCGTCATCAAAGCCCTTTGCCTTTAATTCATTTTCAATTTTACTTTCCTGCTCGGTTGATTTTGCCATCTGCGTCATTGCCTGAACTGCCTGCTCGATAGAAGCGGCGTCAGAAGCGGTATTTTCCGTCACCTCCCGAAGCAAATCTAGGGCTTCTGCCCGCGCCTCGTCCCGGCTCAGCTTGGCCTGTGAAAAATAGTCCACGCCATCTCCGTTCACAAACTGAGCTTCCCCGTATAATTTAGGCGAAGGAGACACCTCCGCCCCCTCCTGACTGATCACCGGCTCTGCCTGTTTGCCCTGCTGTCCCGTCAGATAGGCGCCCGCTACAATCAGCAGGCACATTGCCACCACCACAAACTGTCTTTTCCGAATCAATGCTTTCCGCTCCCTTCCAATACCTCAATTCTGTTGATCCCAATCTGCAGCACTGCACCGGCGGCCCGTTTTAAGGCCTCCTTCACCTCCGGCGACCCTGCCCCCTGAGCGATGATCACAGCCCCACCTACGGTTGGATAATATTCCTCCAGCACCACGGGGTCGTCTCCGCCGGACAGTACAATCGCCGACTCCTGGGTTTTCCCTGTTTCCGACACATTGCTTTTTGTGTCCTGCGCAACTGAAATTTTCCCCCGACTTTTTGGGGTCAGCATAACGGTCACCTTGCCCGCTCCCTCCACCTGCTGAAGGGTTTTTTCCAATCTGGTCTCCAGCTGCTCTAAGTATTGCTGTCCGTCGGACAATGAGGCTGAAGCCGGCTCCGTCTTTTCTTTTTTGCCGCCGCCCCATCCGGCCGCCAGCAAAAGCACCGCCCCTATGATTAATATGATCCAAAGAGTTTGTTTATTCTGTTCTCCTAACTTTTTTATCAGCCTTTGGAACAGATTCATTCCGTCTCCCATGTCATAACCTCCCGGGGAATCCCGTACAGTTCGGAAATCCGGCTCATCACCTTTTCTGAAACGGGCTGATTGGCAATAATATGAAGGCTTTGCACCTGGCCGAAGGGGGAAAGGGAAAAATCAAAGCTGAGCCGGGCATCAGACAGCTGGGGAAGGGTACGGCGAATATCCTCAGAAAGCTGATTGGCATATTCTTCAAAGATTTGCTGCTGCTGAACCTGCTCCAACTGCTTCAATTCTCCCTGGGGGAGCTGCGCCGGAAGGATCTCCTCCCCCGTCAGGGAAATTCCTCCCACCGCGTCCAAGGCCGCCGCCATAAAAAACAGCCCCAGCACAAAGGAAACATATTTTGCCGCACTGCCCAAAGGAAGTACAATTCTCACCGCCTGAATCAAAAGAATTGCTCCTGTTAAGGTCAGAACCAGTCTCATCATTATTTTCACGGCCTTTCTGCCCACAAGTCCTGATGGAAACAATACGCATTTCTCTTACCGTGGGCCGATAATGCGTATGACAACAACCCTCTCACATAACTCCCCCTCCTCCCGCTGCAATCATCATAATCAGGATGAGGCAAAACAACACTGCGCACATAAAAAGCACCGCCAGCATCATGCCGATGCATCCGGCTGCGTCTGACAGCAGCTTGCCAAGAGCCGGGCTGCCTAAGGGGGAGGAAAATGCCGTCCCCACCCGAAACATCCAAAGCTGAAGGGTCAAAGTGACCGCCACATGGGCAAACACCAGCAGCAGTATGATCATACCGCTGATTCCCACCCCTTTGCGGAGAACAGAGGAAAAGGACAGCACCAGCTCCACGCTTTCCGACAGCATTCCCCCTACCACCGGAACAAAATTCCCCACAGCAAACCGAGCCGTCCTACTGACCATAACGTCCACATTCTGCCCGGTAACAGAATAGACTGCAGACAAGCCGGAAAACACCGTCAAGATCGCCCCCAGAATCCATTTCATTGCATTTTTCACCAATCCGATCAGTCCATCCAGCTTGCCTCCTTCTGAAAGAGCATTGGCAATGCAAAGCAGAAAGCAGCCATAAATGGCCGGCACCAGCCACCGATCCACTGCGTTAATAATAAAGGAGGCTGCCCCATACAATACCGGATGCAGCAGAGACGCCCCCGTCACCTGCCCAGAGCCAGCCAGCAAGGCCGCCATCACAGGGGCCAGCACCGTTACAAACTCGCTCATATCTCCAATGGCCTCCCGGCTTTGCCGAACGCTGACCTCAAACATCCCTACCGTCACTGCGCACATGGCTGCGGCGCAGATAAAGCCTGCCGCACCTCCCGCCCCCTCCGAGCCAAGGCTGTCCAGCTGCCCTACTGCGCTGCACAGCACCACCAGCAACAGCAGCAGTCCAAAGGAGGCCGCATTTTGCTTCAGCTCTCCCCACAGCAGCATACCAAGCCAGTGCAGTATTCCCGAAGGGGTGACGGATAGCTCTCCCGTCACCAATGCCTCCAGCGCCTTTTGAGGGGAAAAATCCGGCACAAGCTCCTCCAGGGAATCCGCCAAGGAATCCTCATAATAATCGTCAATTGCCTGTCCGCCCCCCGCCCGGTACTGCGCCTCCAGTGCCGGATCCAGTGCCGCTTTTCCCAGTGAAGGAATCCAAAGCAAGCAAAGTATCATCCATAACAATCGTTTTTTCATAAGGCCTCCGCAATTCCGGCCAGCCGATCAAACAAAGAGGTCAGCAATGGCAGGCTCATGAACAGTATGGTCATTTTGGTGCAAAACTCCAGCGCTCCTGCCAGGGCGGATTCTCCTGCATCCCGGCAAAGGGCGGCGGCAAATTGTCCTAAGTAAGCGGTTCCTACCACCTTATACAAAATTGTCATCAGCTCCTGACGAATGCCGCACCGCAGCGCAATCCCGTCCAACGTTTCCTTTAGCTTCAAAAAATGCTGAGCGGCAAACAAAAAAATCAGTACGCAGGCCACCAGAGAAATCGCCATGGAAAACTCCGGATGATGCCGCCTGAGCAACAGCGCCAGCACCGCCGCACTCAAGGCAAGTCCGATGATTTGAAACAAAACAGCCCCTTAAAACCCAAACACAGACTTAATGGTGTCAAACAGGGTGCTGATCTCCCTGACAATCACCACAAGCACTACAATTAATCCCGCCAAAGTTGTCATCATGGCCTGCTCCTCCCGTCCGGATCGAATCAGCAGCTGGTTGAGCACCGCCACCAAAATGCCGATAGCGGCAATCCGGAAAATCAAATCCACATCCATAGTCCTCTCTCCTTCATAGTAAAAGCAGAATGAAAAACAGCCCGCCCAGTAGCCCCAAGCCCTGATACAGTCTTGTATTTTTTATCGCCGTCTCCCGAGCCTTTTCGCATTGCACCCCAAGGCGCTCCCGCACAGCATCAATCTGCCGGCACTGGGTTTCTCCGTCGCAGACGCCCAAGCCCTCCCCCAGGGTAAGCAGCACACAAAGATCCTCCCCGGGCAAATCCGGATACCCCTCTCTCATGCCGGCACAAAAGCACTCCCCCGCTCCTCTTCCGTCCCGCAGCTCCATCTCCCGGGAGGCAGCAGCAAACCCTGCTCCTCCCTCCATTCTGCCAAGCCGTTCAAACAGCTGGGGCAAGGGGCGCATCCCGTATCTGACCTCCCCGGAAAACACTGCCAGCAAATCCTCCAGCCGCTCCAGAGTTCGCACCCGCTCCTTCAGCCTTTTGCACCCTCCTGAGGCAATACCCAAGCAGGCAAATAAAATCATGACGCACCCCAGCAGCTTAATCATATTCCTCCACCGCCGCAATTTCATGAACGCCCTCCCGACAGCGGAGGGTAACAAACAAGCCAAACAGCTTGGCCAGCTCCGGCATTCGATCCAATACCTCTCTCCGATCCCGGCCGTGAACCGACGCTATCACACTGACGCCGGAGCGCAGTGCCTGCGCCACAGCCTCCGCCTCCTCCCGGGAGCCAATCTCATCGGTTATCAATACCCTGGGGCACATGGTTCGCAGCAGCATAATCATTCCCGCCGCCTTTGGACAGCCGTCCAGCACATCCGTCCTGCTTCCCAGATCGTTGCCCACCGTCCCCCGGCAGGTGGCTCCCAGCTCCCCCCGTTCGTCCGCCACCGCCACGTCCACCCCCGGAAACTGCCCGAAGCCGTCAGACAAATTCCGGGCAATGTCACGCAGCATGGTGGTTTTGCCGCAGCCGGGAGGAGAAATAAGCAGGGTATTTTTGACCTGTTCTCCGCTGATCAGATAAGGCATCAGCTCATCGGACACCCCTTTGATTTGTCTTGCCACCCGAACATTGATGGAGGAAATATCCCGAATCCCGGAAATTCTTCCCTCCCGGATCACGCAGGTTCCGCAAAACCCCACCCGATGCCCTCCCTCCAAGGTTAGATAACCGCAGGAAAGCTCGTGCTCCCAGGCATATAGAGAAGAAGCGGTAAATTGCTCCATACAAGAATCCAGACAGGTCTTGCTGACGGCAAACGCTCCCTCGGATTGCTGCAGCAGTCGGCCTTGCTTGTCCGCATAAAATGTCCCGGAACGGAGGCGCAGCTGCAAAAAGCGGTTGCATCGAAGGCGAATTTCCTCCAGCTCATCCCGGGCATAAACAGGCAGCTGATATAATGCCATCCGAAGGGACTGAGGAAAATAATCAAATAAGGCAAGCATCTTTCTCCCTCCTTCTTTATAGCTACTATATGGATTTTCTCTTTGGAATAGAACAAAAAAAGATTGAAAAATAAACCATGTTGTGGTACAATACCCCTAGACAGAAAAAATGTGATTTACAACCATTGCCGCCATCGGATTTTGGCCTGGATCAGGAAAGGAGAAAAGCAGCATGAAGCAAAACAGAATTTTTCGGCTGATTCCCATATTCGGCGCTCTTGCCGTATTGTTTCTGTGCGCTTTTTTGCTGAATAAGGAGACCGGCCTTGCCAACAACGGTGATTTTTATCGGGTGATGAAGGTCAACCGGATCTCCTTTGCGGATGACACGGATCAGGCCTGGCGATATCAGTCTGAGTATCGGATGGAGCTGGAGGAGGGCAGCTTTTTTAAAGCCCTGCAATCCACCTGGGCTACGGCACAAAGAGAATTGTACGATTCTCCTCAATTTTTGCTGGTCAAGGCGGCCAAAACCGTAAGCTTTTTGTGGAATCGGCTCACCGGTGCTCCCCCGGATATTTTTCATATGGAGGTGCTGTGTGGCTGCTATCTTTTGCTGTATGCCTTTGCAGTGTGGGGGATTCTCAGCTTTTTTCAAACTGTGAAAACCCGGCTGACCGCCTTGTTTCTATTGCTGTTTTTGTTTTGCGATATGGGCTATTTGCTGTATTTTCATTCCTTTTACGGAGAAGCACTTCAGTTTGTGTGCGTTATGCTGCTGATTGCAGGGCTGCTGCACCTAAGCCGACGGCCAAAGGCAGGATGGTTTTTTGAAGTATTGCTCAGTGCATACTTTCTGGCCGGAGCCAAGCTTGCCAATATCCCCTATGCCCTGTGTATTGCCCTGGCAGCGGCGGTGATGGTCAGAAAGCGGAAGGTTCTTCTGCCCTTTGCGCTGGCGGCCGCCATCGGCATTGTTCTTTTGGCCGGCTCCATTCCTGACTGGATGAATCATGACACCACCTACCAGGCTGTTTTCTTCGGTATTTTAAAGGAAAGTCCCTCCCCTGAGCAGGATCTGAAGGAGCTGGGTCTGCCGGCGGAATATGCCGCCCTGCAAAACACCCACGCCTATTTGGAGCAGTATCCCATTGACATTACCTCTCCCCGGTTTCAGCAGCAGTTTTATGACCGGATCGGGAAATGGGACGTGGCGGTATTCTATCTTCATCACCCCATCCGGCTTTCCAAAAAATTAACAACTGCCATCCGCTACAGCGGCTCCATTCGGCCCCCTTCTCTGGCCAACAGCGGCACGGTTCGCATGGGAATCACCAATCGGTACAGTCTCTGGAGTCACATCCGTCTGCAAACCAAGCTGCTGTATCATCCCCTGTTTGTGTGGCCGCTGCTGGCTGCCCTTGGGGTGGGAGCGGTTTTATGGATGATCAAATGCATGCGGCGCAAAAAGCTGTCCCATTCTTGTCTTTTGTATCTGCTGCTGGTGGGAGGACTGTATCTAAACTTGGTTCTGCCTATCGTCGGAAACGGAGAGGCAGACTTGGCAAAGCACCTGTTTTTTATGATTCATCTCATGGATCTTACCCTGGCGGCCGGGATATTGTGGTTGGTTTCCAAAGCACCAAAATGGGGCTGGAAGGGGATCTTGCCCGCCGCCGGCCTTTTGCTGCTGGGAGCACTGTGTGCCTTTTGGCCTCAAAGGGAGCAAACCCTGTCCTTCGGCGGATATGACTGGACGGTGATTTCTCAAACCGAAACCACCCAAACCCTGCTTTGCCGCCAAACGGTGGCCTGGCTGCCTTTTGACACCTCCCATGATTACGGCAGCAATCTTTGGGTGGACAGTCAGCTGCGAAAATGGCTGAACCAGGAGCTTTTTCCCAAGGAAATTCAGGATCAGCTGCTACCTATGACCTATCAGGTTTGCGTCAGCGGCAGCAATCAGTCTTTGGCGGAGGAGGGCTGGCACCCTCTGATCTGGACCCACCAGGCAGATACGGTCGCTTCCCTTTGGCAGGACTCCTATCGGATGACCGTTACCGACCTGGTCTCTCTCCCCACCGTCCGTCAATACCAGCAGGGGCATTTCAAACGGGCTGTGGGGCAAAATTACTGGCTGGCGGATCCTTACGGAGGTAACGAATCCATGGTTCGCTATGCCGACGCCTTCGGCCAGGTGCTGCATCAGGATGCCTCCCGCCCTGCCGGGGTTCGCCCGGTCATTACCATCAAAAGGCAGTGATCCTCTGAACGGCGCATTTCTGCCGGCGAAAGGAATGTTCATATGCTTCAGGATATTATAGAATATTTTTCTTATCTGACCTCGCTGGGATGGCAGGTTTCGGTGCACTATCAACAAAATGCGCTCCCCGGCCTGCCTCCCTTGTGTTACATTCACTCCAATCCCTATTGTCTGGCGGTGAAATCCAGCCCGGAGGCTTGGAGCAGGTGTATTCAGTGCCAAAAAAAGGTGCTGCACACATGCAGTCGGGGAGAATTTTACGGAATGTGCTATGCGGGCATGGAAGAATTTGTATTCCCTTTGCAAAGCAAGGGCGCGGTGTTTGGATTTGTCAGCGTCAGCGGATTCTGTCAAAACAGGCAGGAGGCAAGCAAAAGAATTGAGGCAGTTTGCCGGCAATTCGGCCTGGAAGAGCAAAGGCTGGTGCGGCTTCATCGGGAAAACACGGTATCACCCCCCGCTCAAGACCGGTTCCCCGCCCTTTTGCTTCACCCCCTTTGCCATATGCTGGTTCTCTGGCAGGAGCAGACAAAGGAGCAGTCCTTTGTTCCGGGCGAGGAGGAATATCTGTTCAGCCATGTGATCGCCTATTTGCAGGAGGATTGCGGCCAGGACATG
>JAXEOR010000150.1:0-3109 GCA_034117945.1 Clostridia bacterium
TTCAAAGAGCCGGAGCTGAACCGTTTATAAATTTTGAAAAAGGAGGGGATCGGAGTGATTTAAACAAGGGGCGCGCAGAAGAAATTTTACCAAAAAACATTTTTAACGGAAAAAATTGTAGAGAGGATGTTACTTATGGGAGATTATTCGTTTCATCATTTTGACAACATGAACGAGGAAGAGCAGTACAAATTTGTTTACGAGGCCATGGATCAGGAGAAACAGGCCGATTTTTACCAGAAGCTGCGAACCAAAATACAAAAATACATTGAGCGGCACCCCAATTCAAAATATATGAATTACTTAATTGCCGCCCCTGATTTTTTTCACCTGATGTGCAAGCTGTTGGCAGATTCCAGAGTGCCAATCAAAAATAAATTATATATCGCCGGCGCCATTTTGTACTTTACGTCCCCCCTTGACCTGATTACCGATATGATTCCTGGTATCGGGTTTACGGATGATGTAACGCTGGCTGTGGTGGTGATCAAATCCTTGATGGATTCTGTTGATGAGGAAGTGATTAAGGAGCATTGGGCGGGAGACGGCGATGTGATCGAACAGCTGGAAAAGCTGTTGGGCATGGCAGATCACATCCTGCAGAAGGGGGTCTTTGGAAAAATTAAAAAACTGTTCGGGAGCAAGGAAGGTTAGTTTTAATGAAAAATTGCGTTAGGAGGTGGTATTTTTGAGAATTTATCTTACGGTCATTACAACCCTTCTTGCAGCTTTGCTGGCATATGCAGAATACCAATATTTTCATCGGACAGCGATGGAAGCGGAATCAGGTGCCTCCGGGGCTGCTTCGGCTCTTGCCGAACCCATCACATACTTACAGGCAATGGAGCTGGCATTGGATCACGCATCCGCTGCTCATTCCTGGTGGGCAAAGATCTCTAAGCCTCTGATCGCTGCGGAAAACACGACGCATTGCTTGGTGGCTGTTATCCTGTCTCCCAAGGCGGAACATGAACCGGAGGGAGAAAAGCACGGGTATTACAGGGTGGATAAATCCACCGGAGAGGTTTCTGTTTTAGGAGAAGGGGCTGTTCATTGGGAGCAATTTGACGCAAAGCATGAATTCGGAGGGGCGGACGCACCGGATCAATGTTAGAAACTACGAAGTCATGCAGTTGTTCCGAAAGGGTATGATTTCAAAAATGATTTGTTTTATAACAATTAAATTTTATTTATTAGAAGAAAGGTGATAGTAATGAAAAAGAAAAGACTGATAGCGGGAATTTTGGCAGCAGGAATGGTGATTGGCTCAGCATTTTCAGCCAGTGCATATAGCGTGAATATGTATGTGGGAAACAAGTATCTTGTCAGAGATATGCAGACCAGGGGGCGTTTTGATATGCTTCCAATTATGGATATTGCGGGAGAACTGGGATATCAGGTGTATTATGAAAACGGGGAATTCTGGCTTTTTAACGATAAGGTATCCTATGAATTTACAGTGGGTAAGGCCAGCTTTTATGACCAGAATGGCAACTGGTACGGTCTTGATGTTGTGCCTCAATTTATAAATGGAAAATTAAGACTTCCATACAGTTTCTTTAAACAAATTAACGTTTCTTACAATAACAAGTGGGATACGGTATTTATCGGATCCGATTATACTTATAATTGGTTAATTAATACTGATTCTTATCGAGCAACGAGCGGTCGTTTGTCTAGCGGTGCTCCGATCAATGTGGACTATGTCCGTGAAGGGTGCATGGGTTGGCAAGAAGCAGCGAAGTATGCAGTGCAATATGCTAAAAATCATTCTTGGTATGGATATTGTCCATGGAATGAAAGCAGCTACTATATTGAATATTTTGCTGAAAATGATAATTATTATTTAATCGGAATCAATTCCTCCACGGAAGACATCTATAACGGACGTCTCTTTTTCAGCGGTGCTTGGACAAATTATAAGGTCAATAACCGAACCGGTAAAGTAACTGCGTTTGGCGGAGGGCCGCAAGGCTGGGAATCCAGTGACAAAAACAAGGAATTTTATTACTATTGGTCTGATTTGGCGAAAAGTTTATATTGATAAGCTCTATCTGTCTGATCAATATTTATTTTTTGACAGCAGCTACAGTGAACGAAAAAGCACAGAATCCTCTGACAGGTGAAATGCCGGACGGCATGGGATGAGTGTGGGGATTTCTGTGCACCTTCGGGACTATCCCGTGGTCGTGAACAAATGGCGGAAGGCAGAGAATGTTTTTATTTCAGAATCCGGGAATCGGTTGAAGGCGCAATGCCCTCCCTTCTTTGTAAAATTTTACAGGTAATCTCAGGCGATCGGATGCAGCAAACAATCGAAACCAAACAGGAAAGGATGATTTTTTTGAAAACATTTGAAGTAGAATTCAGAGCGGACGGTAAAACAACCGGCAGCATAATGATTACGGCAAGAGATTCTGGTCAGGCAAGAAGAATGGCCCTGGGCGAAATCGGCGGAATGCCGGGCTATGCAGGAAAAAGAATATCAATTCTCCGGGTACATGAAATAAGATAATTCAATCAGCGGTTTTATGCCTTGAGAACCTGTAAAATTTTATAAAGGAGGGAGAGCGCTGCCGGCTTTTCAGCGACAATGCTTTTCGGATGGGAAAAGAGGATAATGATGAACAAGATCAGGAATGCGTTTGAGCACAGGATTTCCGGGTAGTGCGGCAATCGTATGAAAAGCCAGCTTCATATGGCTGTTCAGATTGATCGGCAGAAAATAAAGCCGCTGATTTCCTCTCACTGAATGAGAGGGCGGCAAAGAATGACGGGAAGTAAGGAGGGGTTGTGATGGAGATTCTATTGGAATTGATCAATGGCTCTGAACGGGTGAAGATTCCCGAGGGCGAAACAGAAATTGAAGCGTATGCATTTCGGGGTCGTACCGACATCGTCGGTGTAACGATTCCAGAGGGTGTGACCGGTATTGGCAGGGGTGCATTTGAAGAGTGTAAGAATCTTAAGAAGATTACCATCCCCGGCAGTGTTACAGAGATTGGAAGACGGGCTTTTTTCACTTGCACCGATTTGAAAAGTATCCGAATTCCGGAGGGTGTAACAAAAATAGGAAATTTTGCATTTCAGGGATGTGAAAATTTGAAAT
>JAXEOR010000151.1:0-17679 GCA_034117945.1 Clostridia bacterium
TCCAGCGTCTCATGCGCCCGTTTCACCGTTTGATCAATCTCAAGCTCCCGCTGTTCCCCGCCGCTTTTGGTCAGATACAGCAAATATTCAATATTTCCTTTGGGACCTTTGATAGGAGAATAATCCAGCCCTTCGGGACAAAAGCCGGTCTCAACAGCATAACCGATCACCTTTTCAATCACCTGTCTGTGAATTTCAGGCTCACGAACAACGCCGCCCTTTCCAACCTGTCCCCTACCTGCTTCAAACTGGGGCTTAATCAGACACACCGCCTGCCCCTGCTCTCCCAGCAGCCGATAGGCCACAGGCAACACCAGTTTTAATGAAATAAAGGAAACATCCACACTGACAAAATCTAATACATCATCAATTTCTTCCACATAACGGATGTTGGTTCGCTCCATATTCACCACTCGGGGATCGTTTCGCAGACTCCAATCCAGCTGACCGTAGCCCACGTCCACCGCATACACCTTTTGGGCGCCCCCCTGAAGCATACAATCCGAAAAGCCGCCGGTAGAAGCGCCGATATCCATACAAATACATCCCTCTAAGGAAATGGGAAACACCTTCATTGCCCGTTCCAGCTTGTATCCCCCTCGGCTGACAAACCTCATTCGCTCGCCCCGGTATTCAATTTTTGCATCTGCACCCACGCAGGTGCCCGCCTTGGTGACCTTTTCTCCGTCCACATACACCAAGCCCGCCATAATCACCGCTTTTGCTTTATCCCGGCCGGTCACAATCCCCTGTTCCACCAGCAGCACATCTAACCGTTCTTTCAATGCTTCAATGCCTCCATCACATCCTGGGCGATTGCCGCCCCGTTCATTTGATATGCCTCAAAAATGGCCGAAACCGATCCGTGAGGAAGAAACTCATCCGGAAAGGCCTTTTGGAGCAATTTTACCTGTATTCCCTCCTGCTGCAGCAGCTGAGCAATCTGCTGACATACGCCCCCTGTCATACATCCATCCTCCAGTGCCACCGCCAGCTGTACTCCCTGCACCTGAGAAAGAATCGTTTCCCGATCCAAGGGCTTTGCAAAACGCAAATCGGTCACTGAAACAGAAATCCCCTCCTGTTCCAGCAGCTCCGCCGCCTCCAACGCAATTGCCGTCATTCTTCCAATGGCCAGCATAGCCACCTGAGAGCCGACCGTCAAAACCCGTCCTTTCCCAAAGGCAAGGGGAGTTTTATCCTCAATCGCCCGGATCTCTCCTCCCCGGGGGTAGCGCAGTGCCACCGGCCTGCCCAGCCCCACTGCAAAGGCAAGCATTCTGCGCAAATCGGCAAAATCTGCCGGCGCCATGACCGTCATATTGGGAATATGGGTCAAAAAGGCCAGATCGAACATTCCCTGATGGGTTTCTCCATCCTCTCCAACAACCCCCGCCCGATCCACAGCAAGCACCACCGGTAGATTTTGCAGCGCTATGTCGTGAAGCACCTGGTCATAAGCCCGCTGCAAAAAGGAGGAATAAACCGCAAACACAGGAACAAAGCCGCCCCTTGCCAGTCCTGCGGCAAAGGTTGCTCCATGCTGCTCCGCAATGCCCACATCAAAAAAACGGGTTGGAAACCGGGCGGCAAACTGCTTTAAGCCCGTTCCCTCCGGCATGGCCGCCGTGATGGCGCACAGCTTGTCGTTTTTTTCCGCCAAATCGCACAGCTTTTCTCCGAAAGCAGCGGAAAAATCAACCTTTTTCCCTTTGCAGCTTCCTGTCTTCGGATCAAAGGAAGAAATGCCGTGAAATCGCCCCGGCGCATCCTCGGCAAAGGAATATCCCTTTCCCTTTTTGGTATAAACATGCAGCAGCGCCGGCTCCCGTTTCTGCTTGATCTGCTCCAGTACAGTCGTTAATTTATGGAAATCATGGCCGTTAATCGGCCCGTAATAATGAAACCCTAATTCCCGGAACATCGCCCCGGGAACCAGCATATATTTCAACTTGTTTTTCATCCGTCTTAAACAGCGAAACATCGGCTCTCCGATCAAAGGAATCCGGTGGAGCAGCCGATCCAGCCTGTTTTTTAGCTTAAAATATCCTTCCCGATTGGTCAGACGGTTTAAATATTGAGCAAAGCCCCCCACATTTTTGGAAATGGACATGCTGTTGTCATTGAGCACCACCAACATATCCGTATCAGAGGCACCTGCGTTATTCAGTCCTTCAAAGGCCAGCCCCCCCGTCATGGAGCCGTCTCCAATGACGGCGATCACCCGGAAATCCTCCCCCTTCAGATCCCTGGCCTTGGCAAGACCGAGGGCGGCTGAAATGGAGGTAGAGCTGTGGCCTGTATTAAAGCAGTCGTATTCACTTTCCGACGTTTTGGGAAAGCCTGCCATACCGCCCCACTGGCGCAGAGAAGAAAAGTCCTCCCGTCTTCCGGTGAGCAGCTTGTGCACATAGCTTTGGTGCCCCACATCCCAAATGATCTTATCCTCAGGCAGAGAAAACACCCGATATAACGCCAGCGTCAGCTCCACCACGCCTAGATTAGAGGCCAAATGCCCCCCTGTTTTTGAAACAGATTCCACCAAAAAGCTTCGGATTTCCAAAGCAAGCTGCCGGATTTCAGATTCGTTCAATTTTTTTACATCAGAAGGCTTTTTGATTTCCTCCAGTATCATAATTCAGACCCTCTTACTTTTTCTTTTGACCCTTTCTGCGGAAGGCACATAACACATTAGACGCCAAATACACAATTTGATTGGAATGGCGCATGGCAATCCCCTTTCCGATGGCTTTTCCGCCTACCGTAACAGAAGCAATCACCCCGGTCATCACAATCCCCATATAAAATTCCGCATTAGACCCTGCAGTAAATAAATGAGCCACAATCACCGCCGAGGTTGTTCCGCTGACCACTCCTGCAATATCGCCGATCACATCGTTGCAAAAGTTTGACACCTTTTCCGCATTGCGGATCAGGTTCACCGCCACCTCTGCGCTTTTCACCTTTTTGGCCGCCAGAGCATGAAAGGGCGTTTCCTCCGCCGTGGTTACCGCAACGCCGATCATATCAAATAAAATACCAATCGCAATAATGAAAATCAGAACCAGAAGGGCAAACCCAATCCCCATTTTCCCCGTTGCCACGGAGGATCCGAACCCAATGAGGATAGAGATCAAAAAGGTCCAGCAAAAAATGCTGACAACCCATTTTTTGTTGCTCTTTTTGGCTCCGATTTTACTTGTTTTGATATATAGTTTCGGTTTCTTTTTCTCCTGTTGCCCCAAGAAAAAAACCTCCCAAATAGTCAGAAAAAAATAAAGTGGTCAGTGCATACAGTAAATTCTACGGCATAGGTTCAGTAGGCTTTCCCACGGCACTGCCCCTTCGTCGCCAAAGAGGCGGTTTCCCTTTCAAGTGCCGTCCGCCGCGTCGCCGCCAGCGGGACTGAATTGCCACTAAGTCCGTACTGCAATCCTGTATGCACCTCGTTAGAACAGCCTAGGAGTTTTCCTCAGCAGCCGCTACGGTTCTTAGCCTCTTTTGCAGCTATGGTTTCAATCGGCAATAGCAAGGAGCCGTTGGCCAGCGTCTCCCCGCCTGATCCAACATCCACCATACCCACTCAAGGCAGGCTACGCTGTTCGCAGCGCAAAAAATGCACCACATAACAGGTTTTATCCTGTTTCGTACCCGGCAGCCTGGCTCAAAAAGCAAGCCGAAGCCCCGGCCACAAGAACAGGTCTCCACGGAAAAGGGGTCAGGTCCTCCATGCCATTGGAGGATGCCCCTAAACCTTAACTCCCAGCACAAGCCCCCGATTGGGCATCGAAAGCCAGCACAAGGAACTTCATCGATGTGCCCTTTAACGGATTTTTAGGCCCGCCTTAGGAACCGCGCAAACCGACTAGGATACTGCGACCATCTCATTTTTATACCGTCAAAATGTATCCTTATACATTATATCATCTTTCCTTCCGTTTGTAAAGAAAAAAATAATCCCGTGAAATCAGCATTTTTTCAAATGTAATAAAAAATATAATTGAAAAAGAAGCAATTTTATAGTATAATAGAATGAAGATTTATAACGAGCTGGCTTTTGCAGTCTTGTATTTTATCAAAGCACGGGGAAGGATCTATGAAAAAAGAGTTGATTACCATTCAGGCGGTGGTGGATGAAATTATTTACAGCAACGATCAAAACGGGTTTACCGTATGCCAGGCGGAATCGGAGGAGCTGTCCTTCTGCGCCGTAGGATACCTGCCCTATATCAGCGAGGGAGAAACCCTGGAAATGTCCGGAAGCTGGACGGTGCACCCTGATTACGGCGAACAGTTTAAAGTGGAATATTACGAAAAAACAGAACCCTCCGACAAAGCCTCCATTGAAAAATATCTGTCCTCCGGGGTGGTTTCCGGCGTCGGTAAAGTCACCGCCAAACGGATTGTAGATCTATTTGGAGAAAACAGTCTGAAGATCATTCGTGACGAGCCTGAAAAACTGTGTGCCATCAAAGGAATTTCCCCTCAAAAGGCTGAAAACATCAGCAAATCTCTCATTGAAAAAAGCGGTGTTCAGACGGTCATGCTGTTTTTAAACCGCTATGGTGTGGCCCCCGGCCTTTCCCTGCGGGCCTATCAGCAATTCGGCACCGACGCTGTTGAAAAAATCAAGGAAAATCCTTATCGTCTGTGTGAGGATCTTTCCGGCATTAGCTTTAAAAAAGCAGATGCCATCGGAGCTTCTATGGGCATTGCGCCGCAGGATCCCAATCGGATCGCCGCCGGGATTGAGCATCTGCTGCTTTATAACAGTCAAAACGGGCACACCTATCTGCCTCGGGAAAAGCTGGTTGCCCTGGCCTGCCGTCTGCTGCATGTAGAAAGTGAGGCGGTGGAAAACGAAATCATAGAGCTGCTGTTAAAAAACCGGATTTGCTCTGTCCGCACCGATCGGGAGGAACGGATTTTTTTATACGACCTGTTTCGCTGTGAACGGCGCTGCGCCTTTACCTTGCAGGAAATGGCTCATACCCCCCTCCCTCTTCCGGAGGATCTGGAGCAAAAGGTAAGCCGGGCGGAACAGGAAATGGGAATTGATCTGGAGCAAACCCAAAGAGAAGCGGTATTTCAAGCAGTGCAAAATCGGGTGATGATCATTACCGGAGGTCCCGGCACAGGGAAAACCACCATTATTCGCACCGTTGCCGCCCTGTTCGATTCCATGGGGCAAAAGGTAGAGCTTTGCGCCCCCACCGGCCGGGCTGCCAAGCGGATGTCCTCTTTGTGCGGCCGGGAAGCAAAAACCATTCACCGTCTGCTGGAAATGAGCTATGATGAAAACCACAGCCAGCAATTTGCCCGGCACGAACGAAACCCCCTGGAAGCAGATGTGATCATTGCAGACGAGGTTTCTATGATTGACGTTTGCCTGCTGGATCATCTGCTGTGCGCCCTCCAGCCAGACGCCCATTTCATTATGGTGGGAGACGCAGACCAGCTGCCCAGCGTAGGCCCCGGAAACGTGCTGTCAGATCTGCTTCAAAGCAGCTGCGTCAAGACTGTCCGGCTCACCGAGATTTTCCGTCAGGCAAAGGAAAGCCAGATTGTTGTCAACGCTCACAGAATCAACCAGGGGCAGTATCCTGTGTTAAATCAGGGGGATTTTTTCTTTGTCCATCCTCCCGCAGGGGGGCTGCTGCAGTGCGTGGTGGATTTGTGCCGCCG
Organism: Clostridia bacterium; assembly: GCA_034117945.1. Classification (GTDB taxonomy): domain Bacteria; phylum Bacillota; class Clostridia; order HGM11514; family HGM11514; genus SIG438. Next base: position 5,686 of record JAXEOR010000151.1, read on the forward strand.
GCGGCTGCCGGATACCTATGAGGTTTCCGACCTGTTCAGCATTCAGGTGATCTCCCCCTCCAAAAAAGGAGAGGCGGGAATTCACGTTTTAAATCCGGCGTTGCAGGAAGCGCTCAACCCTCCCTCTCCCTGTAAAGCGGAGCGAAAGGTGCGGGATGTGGTGTTCCGGGAGGGAGATAAGGTGATGCAGATTAAAAATAATTACGACATTGCCTGGACAAGCGCAGAGGGGGAAAAGGGAACAGGGATTTTTAACGGCGACGAGGGACTGATTACCAAAATTGACGTTCCCTCCTCCACCTTGACCGTGTGCTTTGACGATCAGAAAATGGTAACCTATGATTTTTTGCAACTGGACGAGCTGGAGCTGGCTTATGCCATCACCGTCCATAAAAGTCAGGGCAGCGAGTTTGATATTGTGGTCATTCCCATGTATCAGGCGCCCCCCATGCTTTTGAACCGGAATTTGTTTTATACCGCTGTGACCAGGGCGAAAAGACTGGTCGTGCTGGTAGGCAGCGAAGGAATTATGCGGACTATGGTAGACAACGACCGACAGACAGAGCGCTTTACCGCACTGGATACCATGCTCGCCCAATGGTCTGCTGAAAGGAGTCTGTCCAATGAACAAGCTTTTTAAGCGGTTAAAGCACCTGCTTTTCCCGCCCCGATGCATCATTTGCAAAGAGTATCTCAAGCCGGATACCGCTATTTTGTTTTGCTCGGATTGCTTAAAGCGACTCCCCTATCTTCCTGCGGAGCATTGCCCTGTCTGCGGCAGAGTTACCCCCAGCGGTGCCGCCCTTTGCTTTGACTGCCACAATCACAGACCTGCTTTTCGCTCTCACAGAAGCATTGTTTTTTATACAAAGGAAATCAGACAGGCCATTTTACTGTTTAAATTTTATCACAAACGGCATTATGCAATTCCCATGGGCTCCTTAATGAGCAGCTATCTCTCCCAGGGCTATGACCTGATTACCGCCGTTCCCATCTCCAAAAGGAGATACCGGGAAAGGGGCTACAACCAGTCCCGCCTGCTGGCAGAGCAAATTGAGCGACTCCGGGGGATTCCCTATGCGGAAACCTTAAAAAAGATCAAAAACACACCGCCACAAAGCAAGCTGAATCATCGGAAAAGGCAGGAAAATATTAAAAACGCTTTTTCTGCCATTCAGCCGGAAACCTTGGTGGGAAAACGGATTTTGTTAATCGACGATATCTGCACCACTGGCGCAACTATAAACGAATGTGCCAGGGTGTTAAAGAAAGCGGGGGCAGCCTATGTGGACGCCCTCACCTTTGCAATGGCAGATAAACGAATCAAACAAATTGACGGCACCCAGCCCGGGGAAGAAGGAGCTGCCTTATGAGAAGAACAAGGCTGCCCAGGCGGCACCGTTTTAAGCTGCTGATTCTCTGCGTTCTTTTGATTTTTGCCATAGGCCGGCAGGCATATTTCTTTTTTGTCACGCCCTATACGGAGAATACCCTGGAGGTTCATTGTCTGGATGTGGGTCAGGGAGACAGCACTCTCATTGCTGGTCCCTCCCAAATCATGCTGATTGATGCGGCAGAACAGGAGATGTCCGATGAAATCGCTATTTATCTGCGGGAAATGGGGGTAAAAAAGCTGGATTTTTTGGTGGCAACCCATCCCCATGACGATCACATCGGCGGAATGGCCGACCTGATGGAGCAGTTTCAAATCGGCTGCCTGGTGATCACGGCAGAGGACCCCCCTGCCTATTCAGATCTGATCGCAGCTGCAAAGCAGCGGGGCATCCCCGTAAAAATTTCCGAGCCGGGAGAAGAAATTCCCTATGCAGACGCTTGCTGCACGGTTTTGGGGCCTCTTGCCATTGACGATAAAAATTCCAATAACAACTCTATGATCCTTCGGATTGATTACGAAAGCACCCGGTTTTTGTTTACCGGAGACGCGGAACAAGAGGAGGAATTGGCGCTTGTGCAAGCGGGAGCGGATCTTTCTGCCGACTTTTTGCAGGTGGGTCACCACGGCAGCGACACCTCCTCCGGCAATTCCTTTTTAGCTCAGGTGTCCCCTGACTGTGCGGTCATCTCCTGCGGAACGGGAAACCAATTTGGTCACCCCTCTCCCCAGGCACTGGAGCGGCTGAAAAGATGGTGTTCCCAAATTTTTAGAACAGACTTAGAGGGGACGATTGTGATTGTGTCAGACGGCCAGCAGCTGTACAGAAAAATGGCGAAATAGCTCAATCAACAGGCAAAAAAACAAACCGCCTTACGGCGGTTCTTAGGGTTTTGTTAAGCAACTACAAAGGGCTGCAGCTCATCAACCAATGCCTGCTCCTGATCGGAATGAATATCAATCTTAATCGGCTTGGTGAGATCCAAGCTGAAAATGCCCATAATGGATTTTGCGTCTACCACATATCTGCCGGACGTCAAATCCACATCGCAGCTATACTTGTTTACAATGTTCACAAAATTTTTAACATCGTTGATTGAACTTAACAAAATCGTAAAGCTTACCATACGAAAAACCTCCTATTGTAGTATATTTTTTCTTTCAAGGATATTATAACACAGACAACCAGTCATTGTCAAGTATGAAATAATCGAGGTGTCTCAATGAAAAAAGCAGCAATCCACACCCTTGGGTGTAAGGTGAACCAATATGAAAGCGAGGCAATGGCGGAGCTTTTGCAGCAAGACGGATATGAAATTGTCCCCTTTGACAGCATGGCGGACTGTTACCTGATCAACACCTGCACGGTTACCAGTCTGAGCGACCGAAAATCCCGCCAGATGATCCGCCGGGCAAAAAAAAGAAATCCGGAGGCTTTGCTGGTGGTAACAGGCTGCTATGCCCAAACCGCTCCGGAGGAAATTCAGAAAATCCCCGAGGTAGATTTAATCATAGGAACCTCCCGCAGAAACGAACTGCCCCAGCTGATCCGGGAAGCACAGCAAAAAAAGCTTTGCGCCGTGGAGGATATTATGAAGCAAACAGAGTTTGAAGCCCTTCATATTGCCAGCTGCAGCTCCAACCGCGTTCGGGCCTTTTTGAAGGTGCAGGACGGCTGCGACCGATACTGCTCCTACTGCATGATTCCCTATGCCCGGGGGCATGTGCGCAGCCGTCCTCTCCGGGATGTGCTGGAGGAAATCAAAAGGCTGGCGGAAAAGGGCGTGTTGGAAATTGTGTTATCCGGCATTCACGTGGCCTCCTACGGGCGGGATCTTGAGGGTGAAACCCTTTTAACACTGGTGCAAAGGGCTCACGAAATTCCAGGCATTCAAAGAATCCGGCTGGGCTCTCTGGAGCCCAACTGCGTGACCGAGGAATTCGCCTCCGCCCTGGCTCGCCTGCCCAAATTCTGCCCTCAGTTTCACTTATCCCTACAAAGCGGCTGCGATAACACCCTTAAGCGAATGAACCGACACTATACCGCCCGGGAATACGAGGAGGGTGTCTCTCTTTTGCGACGTTATTTTCCCGGCGCGGGAATTACCACCGACGTGATGGTGGGCTTTGCGGGAGAAACCCAGGAGGATTTCGCTGAAAGTATGCGCTTTTTAGAAAAAATCGGGTTCAGCCAGCTCCATGTTTTCCCCTATTCCATCCGCAAGGGAACCAAGGCGGCTTCCTTTCCCGATCAGATTGCCCCTCAGGTCAAGGAACAGCGGGCAGCTGCCATGATCGCCCTAGGAAACAGGCTGACCGAGGAGTTCATCGCCTCCAAAAACGGAACAGCCGCCAAGGTTCTTGTAGAGCAGCAGATTTCTCCGGGACTGTATCAGGGCTATACCCCCGAGTATGTCCGGGTGCATATTCCTTCCCGGCAGGATATTACGGGGCAGCTGATCACCGTTTCCCTGCATTCCCCTCAAGAGGAATTTATTTACGGACAAAGATAGCATACTTTCTCCTTCCCCTTCATAGGATGGGGTGAGGTGATCGTATGTATATTTACGGATATGAAAATTTGAACCGAGACTTATCCATTTTGTCAAAAAACAAGCTGATTTCTGTCAAATCCGCAGGAAAAAGCGTCCAGCAGCGGGAGCTTTATTACATCACATTGGGCACAGGAGATTACAAGGTATTCATCAACGGTGCTCATCACGGCATGGAATGGATTACCTCTGCTATGCTGATCCGCTTTTGCAAGGAGCTGTCCGACTGCGCCGACCGTTTTCTCCCCTTCTGCGGATACGATACTCAAAAGCTACTGCAGCGATGCACCCTTTTTGTCCTGCCCATGGTCAATCCGGACGGTGTTCAAAAAGGAATTGAAACCCCCTCCCTGGCCGCTCGGTGGCAGTCCAACGCAAGAGGGGTTGACCTCAATCACAATTATAATGCGGGCTGGCAGATCGCCAAGGAGGCGGAGAGGCATGCTGGAATCACAGAACCTGGGCCAACCCGATACGGAGGAGAATTTCCGGAATCAGAGCCGGAAACCAAAGCCATGGTAGGTCTGACCAGACGGGAAGAGTTTGATATCGCCCTTTGCTACCATACCCAGGGAGAGGAAATTTATTACCAGTACGGCACCAACCATCCCCGCCGCTGTTCCACCCTTGCAAAGGCCTTTGCCTCCGTCAGCGGCTACAAGCTTGCCGCTCCCCCCGCCATTGCCTCCCACGCCGGCTATAAGGACTGGTTTATTCAAACCTTTCAAAAGCCGGGCTTTACCATTGAGGCCGGCCGGGGCACCAATCCCCTGCCCATCAGCCAGCTGGAGGATATGTATCGTAAAAACAAGCCGCTGTTAGCGTTGGCAGCCTATTATTAAGTGTCAGCCCGGAAATACTTCCGGGGCAAGTACCAAAGGAAAGGATTTGTTATGGCAAAGAAAAAATACTATGCAGTAAGAGACGGAAGAACCATTGGCATTTTTGAAAGCTGGGAGGAATGTAAAAAGCAGACCGAAGGCTACCAAGGCGCCGAATATAAATCCTTCTCTACTCGGGAGGAAGCACTGGCTTATTTCAATCGGGAGGAATCACCGGCTGATTTGAACCGAGAAGAGCCGAAACTGCCTTTCGACACCTTGTGCGCCTTTGTAGACGGTAGCTTTGACGCAAAGACAAACCGGTACGGAAGCGGTATGGTACTGCTGTATCAGGGGGAAGAAAAAACCTTTTACAAGGCGGGCAGTCACCCCACTCTGGTTTCTATGCGAAATGTGGCCGGTGAAATTACCGCCTCTGTCATGGCTATGCGCTACGCCGTCGCAAACGGGTTCCCCAGTCTCGTCATTTATCACGATTACGAGGGCATTGCCAAATGGTGCCGTGGGGAGTGGAAAACAGAACGGGAGGGCACCCGCCTTTATAAGGAGTTTTATGATTCTGTCAAGGACAAGCTGGATGTTTCCTTTGTGAAGGTGGCCGCCCACACGGGAAATCATTATAACGAGCTGGCAGACGAGCTGGCAAAAAAAGCCCTGGGAATAAAAAAATAAAGTAAGGGGCTTGCAGGCGCCTGATGCATAAAAGCTCCTTTGATTGGAAAGAAATAACAATATAAAATCCAATCAAAGGAGTGTTTTATTATGAAAAAAATGTCCGCCTCGAAAGCCTTCTTTTTATTGCTTTCCATTGCTTTCATCGTCATGTTTTTTTCTGCATTTTTACTCACCCGGTATTCCGCCATCTATCAAACCGGAACCCAAAAGCAATCTCAAGAGAAGCCAAAGAGCGGAACTGTCCCTGTGGTTCGTTCCACTCCAACCGTCATGCCCTCTCCTACCCAAGCGCCGGAGCAGCCCTCCCCAACACCGGAGCCATCTCCCCAGCCCGTCACCTCCTTACTCATTCCCGCCAATGGAACTATCTCCCAGACTCATGCTATGGAAACCCTGGTTTATTCTGAAACAACCGGAGACTGGAGCACTCATAATGGCATTGATATTTCCGGCCCCCAGACAGAGGTAAAAGCTGCCGCACCCGGCATTATCACTCAGGTATCCTCCGACGGAATCCTAGGACAATGCGTGATCATTGATCACCCGGGAGGCCTTCAAACCCGCTATTATGGAATGGAGCAAACCTATGCCGTGCTGAACCAAAGCGTTTCGGCAGGAGAGGTGATCGGCCTAACGGGAACTGCCGCCCCAAAAGAGGTAAAGCTGGGAACTCACCTTCATTTTGAGGTGTGGAAAAACGATGTCCCTCTGGATCCCCAGGATTTTTTTGCGTAAACTCCGGCAAATTTTTCTGATTGCCTTGACATTTCCTTCATTTTGTTTTATGATAGATAAGGTAAAGGAGTGTTGAATTTTATGGCAGATCACAAAAAATTTGTGGAGGAAATTACATCTATGGATGTGGACTTCGCAAAATGGTACACCGATATTATTAAAAAGGCAGACCTGGTGGATTATTCCTCCGTCAAGGGCTGTATGGTGATCCGACCTTACGGATATGCCTTGTGGGAAAATATCCAAAAGGTGCTGGACGGCATGTTCAAAGCCACCGGGCATGAAAATGTATACATGCCCATGTTCATTACCGAAAGCCTGCTGCAAAAAGAAAAGGATCATGTAGAAGGGTTTGCGCCCGAGGTGGCCTGGGTCACCCATGGGGGAAGTGAAAAACTGACGGAGCGGATGTGCGTCCGTCCCACTTCTGAAACTCTCTTTTGTGATCATTACGCAAAGATCATCAATTCCTACCGGGATTTACCCAAGCTGTACAATCAATGGTGCTCTGTTGTCCGGTGGGAAAAAACCACCCGTCCCTTCCTGCGCACCACAGAATTTTTGTGGCAGGAGGGTCATACGGCTCACGCCACCGCCCAGGAGGCTCAGGAGGAAACTCTGCGGATGCTGAACGTGTACGCAGATTTCTTTGAAAACACCCTGGCAATCCCTGTTGTAAAGGGACAGAAAACGGAGAAAGAAAAATTCGCCGGTGCTCAGGCAACCTACACCATTGAAAGCCTGATGCACGACGGTAAGGCGCTCCAGTCCGGTACCTCCCATAATTTCGGAGACGGATTTGCAAAGGCCTTCGGGATTCAGTATACCGATCAAAACAATCAGCTGCAATATGTGCACCAGACCTCTTGGGGCGTTTCCACCCGTATGATCGGCGCTATTATCATGGTGCATGGGGACGACAGCGGTCTTGTTCTTCCGCCTAAAATCGCTCCCACTCAGCTGATGATCATCCCCATTGCCCAGCATAAGGAAGGGGTTACGGAAAAGGCACAGGAAATTTTGAAGACTTTGTCCGCCCAATATCGGGTGGGGATTGACCTGTCGGATAAAATGCCCGGCTGGAAATTCAGCGAATATGAAATGAAGGGCGTTCCCTTGAGACTGGAAATCGGCCCCAGGGATTTGGAAAACAATACGGCTGTTTTGGTGCGCCGGGATACCCGGGAAAAGATCTTTGTTTCCATCGACCAGCTGCCTGAGAAGGTGGGTCAGATTCTGGAGGAGATTCAAGATGCATTGTACCAAAAAGCCAAACAGAATTTAGAGCAAAAAACCAGTGTCGCTTACAGCTTTGACGAATTCAAGGATGTGATTGCCCATCAGGGAGGCTTTGTCAAGGCTATGTGGTGCGGAGAGCGGAGCTGCGAGGATCAAATCAAGGAAGCAACCGCCGCTTCCTCCCGTTGTATTCCCTTCGATGAAAAAGCGGTGGCAGATACCTGCATTTGCTGCGGTAAGCCTGCCAAGCACCTGGTTTATTGGGCAAAGGCCTATTAAGGCGGAAAGGAGAAGGTTATGGCCGGAAAAACGCTGGAGGTACAAACACTGATTTCAAAGGATTGCAGTATTGTGGGCGATGTTACGCTGAAGGGCACTGTGAAAATCGACGGAAAGCTGGAGGGCAACCTCAAAACCAAAGGTGACGTTATCGTTGCCCCAAAGGCTGAGGTCATCGGGAATATTTCGGCTCACAATGTATTAATCGCCGGCACCGTCACAGGAGACGTGACAGCAAAGGGCCAGGTCAGTATGATGTCCAAGGGAAAGCTGAAGGGCGATATTACTTATTCTGCCATGGCCATGGAGGAGGACGCTGAAATCACCGGAAGCTGTTCTCTGCAAACAAGACCGGCAAAAAAATAATCTTTCTGCTTTATTTTTGTCATAATGCTTGACAAACCGCAAGATGTAGTGTATAATAAAATAAAATGTGCAATGTATTGTGTGACTGACGGATTTTGCGGAGTACCGCAAGGAAGCACAATTCTGTAAAAAAGCAAGGCAAAATTTGTTTTTGCTTTTGCTTGGCCGACCGTCTGGGCAGATTCACAGCTTTGTGAGTCTGCCCTTTTTATCAGTGAGGAGGATTGGGATGAATCAACAGGCATGGAATGGGTTTCTGCCAGGGGTTTGGCAGGAGAAAATTGACGTTCGTGATTTTATTCAAAAAAACTATACTCCCTATGAGGGAGACGCCAGCTTTTTAACAGGCCCCACCCAAAGAACAACCCGGCTTTGTGAAAAGCTCAGCGATCTGCTTGCAAAGGAACGGGAAAAGGGGGGCGTGCTGGATGTGGATACCGAAACGGTTTCCTCTCTTGACACCTTCGCCCCCGGTTATCTGGACAAGGAGCAGGAATTGATTGTAGGCCTGCAAACCGACGCCCCCTTAAAACGGGCGGTCAATCCCTTCGGCGGCATCCGTATGTGCCGGGAGGCCTGCAAAAGCTACGGATATGAATTATCCGAAAAAATAGAAAATGAATTCAAATATCGTACCACCCATAACGACGGCGTGTTTCGGGTCTATACCGATGAAATGCGCCGGGCAAGAAAAAGCGGCGTGATCACCGGCCTGCCGGACGCTTACGGCCGGGGGCGTATCATCGGCGATTACAGACGGGTGGCTCTGTACGGCGTAGACAAGCTGGTAGAAGAAAAGAAAAAGGACAACGATATTCTGGCCGCCGAACCTATGACGGAAGAAAACATCCGGCTGAGAGAGGAGGTGTTCCGTCAGATTGACTTTTTGGAAAAGCTGAAAAAAATGGCAGCAGACTACGGCTGCGACATCAGCCAGCCCGCAGCCAATGCACAGCAGGCAGTGCAATGGCTTTATTTCGGATACCTGGGAGCAATCAAGGAGCAAAACGGCGCAGCCATGTCTTTGGGAAGAACCAGCACCTTTTTGGATATTTATATAGAGCGGGATTTACAAAACAGCCTGATCACCGAGCAGCAGGCGCAGGAATTGATGGATGATTTTGTGATGAAGCTGCGGATGGCTCGGCATCTGCGCACCCCTGCCTACAACGAGCTGTTTGGCGGCGATCCTATGTGGATCACCGAAGCGGTGGGCGGCATGGGAACGGACGGCAGAACCTTAATTACCAAAAATTCTTACCGAATCTTAAATACCCTGTACAATCTTGGTCCTGCGCCGGAGCCCAATCTGACGATCCTGTGGTCAAACAGCCAGCCCAAGGAATTTTCCCGTTTTTGCGCAGAGGTCTCCATGAGAACCAACTCCATCCAATATGAAAACGATGATTTGATGCGGCCGATCTATGGGGACGATTATGCAATTGCCTGCTGCGTTTCCGCTATGCAGGTGGGCAAGCAAATGCAGTTTTTCGGCGCCAGATGCAATCTTCCCAAGCTGCTGTTATTAAGCCTGAACGGCGGAACGGATCCCATGACAGGGATTTCCTTAGGACCTCAGCGGGAGGTATATCCGGAGGAATATTTGGATTATGACAAGGTAATGGAACGCTTTGTTCAGTACCGGGAGTGGCTGTGCAAACTGTATGTTTCCACCATGAACGTGATTCATTCCATGCATGATAAATATGCCTATGAGAAAATTCAAATGGCGCTGCATGATACCCATGTAAAGCGGTTTATGGCTTTTGGAATCGCAGGGCTTTCCGTTCTGGCCGATTCTCTCAGTGCCATCCGATATGCTAAGGTGCGCACCGTCAGAAATGAAAAAGGGCAAATTATTGATTTTGAAACCGTGGGAGCATTCCCCAAATTCGGCAATGACGATGACCGGGTGGATCTGATTGCAAAACAAATGACGGAGGAAATGATTGCGGAGCTTCGGAAAACACCCGCCTACCGAGGAGCAGAGCACACCTTGTCCGTACTGACCATCACCTCCAATGTGGTGTACGGGAAAAAGACAGCCGCAACCCCCGACGGCAGAAAAGCAGGAGAACCCTTCGCCCCGGGGGCGAATCCCATGCATAACAGAGAGGAAAGCGGCGCTCTGGCCTCATTGAATTCTGTGGCAAAGCTGCCCTATTCCGCCTGCCGGGACGGAATTTCCAACACCTTCTCCATCATTCCCGATTCCCTGGGGAAAACGGATCTGGAGCGGCGGGACAACCTGGTTTCTGTTTTAAACGGTTATTTTGGAAAAATGGCGCACCATATTAACGTGAATGTGATGACAAGAGAACAGCTGCTGGAAGCATACCATAATCCTGCCGCATACCCCAATTTAACCATCCGGGTTTCAGGCTATGCGGTGAATTTCCACAAGCTTTCCAAAGAGCAGCAAAGAGAGGTCATCAGCAGAACCTTCCATGATAGAATATAAAACGATTACTGGTTAAGAAGGTGAATCTGTGAAAGGAAACATCCACAGCTTTCAGTCATTGGGAACCTTAGACGGCCCCGGCGTTCGGTTTGTTGTATTTTTGCACGGCTGTCCTCTCCACTGCGGTTATTGCCATAATATTGACGTCTGCCGAGGAGACTATCAGCAATACACCCCCCACGAGGTACTGACCCGCCTGCTCCACTACCGGGAATACTTTGGAGACGAGGGGGGCGTTACCCTTTCCGGCGGGGAGCCTCTTTTGCAAAGTGAATTTGCAGCGGAACTTTTCTATCTATGTAAGCAGCAAGGAATTTCCACGGTCTTGGATACCTCCGGCTGCCTTTGGAGCTCCTCTGCAGAACAGGTTTTGGCCTATTGCGATCTGGTTTTGCTGGATTTGAAAATGACCAAGGAAGAGGACTATCAGCGTGAGATTGGCTGTTCCCTAACCGCTCCCCTGTTCTTTTTGGAGCAATTGGAACAAAGAAAAATCCCCTGCTGGATCCGCCATGTGGTGGTGGAAGGGTTAAATGACAGGCCGGAAAATATCAGAGCATTACGGGCATTGACCCAAGGAAAGCAGTGCGTGCAAAAAATTGAGCTGCTCCCCTTTCGGAAGCTGTGCGCCTCCAAATATCAAATGCTGGGGATCCCCTTCCCCTTTCAGCATTTTTCCGAAACCTCTCAAAAAACCATAGAAGAGCTGAATCAAATTTTAAATGAAAAATAGTAACAACCGCCGGCAGTATGCAAAAAGGCTGCCGGCGGTTGTTTCCTTTCTCAATCCTCTATCTCGTCCCAGCCTTTTTCCTCCCGTCGGAAAGAAGCCAGTCTTTGGTTTTTTTCAGTAATATACCGAATCACCCATCCGCTGAGAAAGGCTGCCGCCGTCACCGACCAACCCGCCCCAAGATTGGAAGCCAAGGTGTAGCCCTTCTCCCCTCCGTAAATCCCTCCGCTTTGAAACAGGCTAATCAGATTCCAAAGAATCAACACTGTCAAAAGGGTGGGAGCAATCAGCCGGACGGTAGTAAAAAACCAGCACCTGGGCAGACGAAAGCCCTTGGTGTTGCGGTTGATTTCTTTTAATACCTTATCCGGCTGAAACCAATACCCCACCGCAATACATTCCAAAATTCCTACCGCTACCATATTATACTGGTTGGTCCAGTTGTCAACAATATCCAAATAAGCCTCTCCCGCCCCCGTTGTAAACAAAAGGGACAGCAAGCCTGCGGCAATGCAAACGCCAACCGTAGCCTTTTTGGGAGAAATCCGAAACTGATCCGCAATGGCCGAGGAGGTTCCCTCTACAATAGAAAAAGCAGAATCCACCGCCAGCGTCACCAGACAAAGATAAAAAAGAACGCCGAACAATGCGTTCAGCCACCCAATATCGCTTAAGCTCACAATGGCCTGAGGATAAATCATAAAAGCGGTAGCAACACC
>JAXEOR010000152.1:0-16275 GCA_034117945.1 Clostridia bacterium
CCCCAGTGTTCCGCTGTTGAGCAGCGACGTTGTTTCCACCTCCAAGGCCTTTGGATCAATGGTTTCATAGCAGGGATCTCCTGCAAAGCCTGATTCATTTCCAACCCAGCGGAATTCCACATAAGGAGTCGCCCCCATGGACCCGAAAATCCCCGCCTGTGGCTGATAATTTCTCACCGTATAAGCCCAGCGGCCCCAATCGTAAGGAGTGTCCTTGCTGCCTGCGCCGTCCCACCATATTTCGTAAAGAGGACCGTAGTTTGTTAACAGTTCTGTCAGCTGATTAACATAAAAATCATTGTATTCTGCCTTGCCCCATCCGGGAGCATTCCGATCCCAGGGCGACAGGTAAAGTCCCGGCTTGATGCCGTATTCCCTGCATGCATCTGTAAACTCCCGCACAATATCCCCCTGCCCGTTTTTATAGGGACTGTTTTTGACAGAATGCTCGGTGTAAGCACTGGGCCACAAGCAAAAGCCGTCATGATGCTTGGCGGTCAGAATGGCAATCTGAAAGCCCGCCGCCTTGATGGTTCTGATCCATTGGCGGCAGTCTGTCTGAGAAGGCTGAAAGCATTCCTCCCGTTCTGTCCCTTCCCCCCATTCCTTGTCGGTGAAGGTGTTCACGCCAAAATGGAAAAACGCCTTTTTTCCCGCCTTCAAATGCTCCATCTGTCTTTCGCTGGGCAGCGGCCCAAAGGGCTGCAAGCCGTTAAGATACTCCATGAAAAATTCCTCCTTTTCTATTATTCTTTTAAGTTTTTTAGAAAACCTTATTCCTGTCTTGCATTCATAAGCCCTTCACAAAATGCCGATACTCTTTTTTATTTTGAATATGAACAATCTGCTTTCCCTTTGCGTCGGTCAGCAAGGCAAGAATTTTTTCTCTGCTGTGTTTCCGAAAATTCCACACATATTGTAAAAAGGAAACATCAAACCGTTCCGGGCAGCCACTCCCCATATCCGAACGGGTTCTGCCGTAGTGCTTTAAAATTCTTTTGCAGATCCTCCACATGCAAATCCGCCTGGGATAATCCAAAAAAACAACCATGTCCGCCCGTTTCAGCCGCATTGAAATTGTTCTTGTGTAATTCCCGTCAATCACCCAGGCATCCTTGTCCACCGCCTCTGCCAGTCTGCGGTCAAATTCCTCCGCAGGAGTCTCCACCCAGCCTTCCTGCCAGAACAGCTTGTCCAAATGAACCAGCGGCAGCCCCTCTTTTTGAGCAATCAGCTTGGCAAGCGTGCTTTTGCCGCTTCCCGGACTTCCAATGATCATCATTCGTTTCATCCGTCCCGCTCCCTTCTGCTTGGCTGGAATCAACGCCGGGTCAGCTGATCAAAAAGCCCCAGGCACCCTTCCCGAATATCCTGCCAGGTGGTTTCAAAATCGCCTGTATACCAAGGATCCGCCACATCCCCCGGACGGCCGGTATACTCCATCAAAAGGGAGACCTTTTTGTCAGGATCATCCCCTACAAACCTGGCCATATTCCGAAGATTCAGCCTGTCCATTGCAATGATGTAATCATAATACCGATAGTCCTCTTTTGTCATTTGGCGGGCAGTTTTGTCGGAGCAGGAAATGCCGTGCTCCGCCAGCTTGCGCCTTGCAGGAGGATAAACAGGATTACCGATTTCCTCCGTACTTGTAGCCGCAGACGCTATTTCAAACCGGTCTCCCGCACCCTTTTCCTTCACAATTTCCTTCATGATAAATTCCGCCATGGGACTTCTGCAAATATTGCCATGGCAAACGAAAAGTATTTTGATCATCATTTCTCCTCAATTCCTTGCGTACTCCACCAAGTCTTTAATCAATTTCTTGTCTGTAAAATCCCCTTCTGTATCACAAAGTTTAACCAAAAGCTGTTCCATCTCTGTTGGATTTTCTTTGGCTGACATCAGCTTTTTTAAGCCTTTGATGGCGGCCTTGTGAGGAAACGAAAGTTCATTCATTATCATTTTACCAAGAAAATGATACACTTTGATTTTTGACAAGCTATCGCCCTTAAAATTTTTTTCCGCAACAAGCTTATCGTAATACTCCCGGCAATCAAGCGGCGTTAAGCCGGTTGTATAAACAATTAGTTTCTTGCCGGCCAGTTGATCAAGATGCTTGGTAATCAGGGTTACACCTGCAATCGTCTCGGCATAAAGGCCCCCGCCGTATATGATGGTATCGTAGTCTTGCAAATCGCCTATTCTAATCTTTTTCGCCTCAACCGCCTGACAGGAAAGCTCCTGCGCAATCCACTCTGCATAGGTCTTTGCAGCGCCGTATTTGGACTGATAAACCACAGTTTTATTCATAGCCTTCTCTTACCTTTCACGAATCGAAATTTCTTTTAATGCCTGCCGTCTTACCCTCCAGTCAGGACAAACCTTTTCCAGCTCCTCATAAAATTGTCTGGAATGATTCGGCTGCAAAAAATGGGTAAATTCATGGGCGGCAACATATTCGATACATTCCACGGGCGCATACATCAGCGCTGTGTTAAAGGTTAAAATGCCCTTTCCCGGGTGACAGCTGCCCCAGCGGGATACCATGTTTCTGAATTTGATTTTGGGATACGAAATCCCTCTTTTTGCAAAGTGCGGATACACTTTTTCACAGGCTGCCATGATCACACCGCAGATTTCCTCCCGGTCAAAATACTGCTTTGGGGGCTGGAAGGACTGCTTTTGCTGCCTTTCCAGCACCTTCCGGATCCAATCCGCCTTTGACAGTACAAATGTATCGATGACCCTTTGAGGAACGCCCCTGTGGGCAGAAACAAAAATCCTCCCGTCCGGTCTGACCCGAAGATTGATATGCTTCACCTGCTTATATTGCAGGTCATACTGAATGGTTATGCCGGCTCCTTCCACCCTATGCATCATTTTTCTGCTCCTCTTTTCTGACAAATCCGTTTCTCGCTGTAAAGCAGAAATAAGCGTACCACTATTTCTAATGATACGCTTATTCTCATTCAGCCAACAGCTAACATAGATCCACACCGTTACGGCGCATCTCTCCGTTGAATCACTTAGCTGTCCGTTATTATTTGCTTGTAATCGCAGCCTGAGCCGCAGCCAGTCTGGCAATCGGCACACGGAAGGGAGAACAGGAAACATAGTTCAGCCCAACCTGGTGACAGAAGGCAACCGAGGAAGGATCGCCGCCATGCTCACCGCAGATGCCCAGCTTGATGTCCGGCCGGACAGATCTTCCCAGATCCGCCGCCATTTTCACCAGCCGGCCTACGCCGGTCTGATCCAGCTTTGCAAAGGGATCGGACTCAAAAATCTTGTGAGCATAGTATTCCGGCAGGAATTTCCCGGCATCGTCACGGGAGAATCCAAAGGTCATCTGGGTCAGATCGTTTGTTCCAAAGGAGAAGAATTCCGCCTCCTTGGCAATTTGATCCGCCGTCAAAGCCGCTCTGGGGATCTCAATCATGGTACCCACTTTATATTTCATATCAGAGCCTGCCGCCTTAATTTCTGCATCAGCAGTAGAGGTTACAACATCCTTTACAAACTTCAGTTCCTTCACCTCTCCCACCAAGGGAATCATGATTTCGGGAACGATATTCCATTCCGGATGCTTTTTCTGCACGTTCAGCGCTGCCTTGATAACCGCTCTGGTCTGCATTTCCGCTATTTCAGGATAGGTAACAGCCAAACGGCAGCCACGATGACCCATCATGGGGTTGAATTCATGCAAGGAAGCGATGATCGCTTTGATCTGCTCTACCGTTTTTCCCTGAGCCTTGGCAAGCTTGGCAATATCCTCCTCGCTGGTAGGTACAAATTCATGCAGGGGAGGATCCAGGAAACGAATGGTGACCGGGCAACCCTCCATGGCCTCGTAAATAGCTTCAAAATCGCCCTGCTGCATGGGTTCCAGCTTATCCAGAGCAATTTTTCTCTGCTCTAAGGTATCCGAGCAAATCATTTCTCGAATGGCGGGGATTCTGTCCTCGTCAAAGAACATATGCTCGGTACGGCACAAGCCAATTCCTTCTGCACCCAGCCGTTTTGCCTGAGTTGCGTCTGCCGGCGTATCTGCGTTGGTACGAACCGTCAGCGTTCTGTACTGATCCGCCCAAGCCATCACCCGGCCAAATTCGCCGCCGATGGAAGCGTCCGCCGTGGGAATCAATCCGTCATAAATATTTCCGGTAGAACCGTCAATGGAGATATAGTCTCCTTCATGATAGGTCTTTCCTGCCAGTTCAAACTTTTTGTTTTCTTCATCCATCACAATGGCGGAGCAGCCGGAAACACAGCAGGTTCCCATACCGCGGGCAACCACCGCTGCGTGAGAGGTCATACCGCCGCGCACAGTCAGAATGCCCTGAGCCGCCTTCATACCTTCGATATCCTCAGGAGAGGTTTCCAAACGAACCAGAACTACCTTTTCGCCCCGCTCGTCCCACTCCTTAGCGTCCTCTGCGGTGAATACAATTTTTCCGCAGGCTGCGCCGGGAGAAGCTGCCAAAGCCTTTGCCACCGGCGTTGCTTTTTTCAGCTTGTCCGGATCAAACTGGGGATGCAGCAATGCGTCCAGCGCCTTCGGTTCGATCATGCAAACCGCCTGCTTTTCGTCAATCATGCCTTCGTCCACCAGATCGCAGGCAATTTTCAGCGCCGCCGCAGCGGTTCTTTTGCCGTTTCTGGTTTGCAGCATGTACAACTTTTTATCCTCAATGGTAAATTCCATATCCTGCATGTCATGATAATGATCCTCTAAGGTTTTGCAGATCACCACAAACTGATCGTAGCACTCCGGCATAACCTCCTTCAGCTGATCGATGGTCTGAGGTGTTCTCACCCCGGCCACAACGTCCTCACCCTGGGCGTTCATCAAAAATTCACCAAACAGCTTCTTTTCGCCGGTAGCCGGGTTACGGGTAAAGGCAACGCCTGTACCGGAGGTTTCGCCCAGGTTACCGAATACCATCATCTGCACATTAACCGCAGTTCCCCAAGAATAGGGAATGTCATTATCCCGACGGTAAACATTCGCTCTTGGGTTATCCCAGGAACGGAACACCGCTTTGATGGCACCCATCAGCTGTTCCTTAGGATCAGAGGGGAAGTCCTCTCCGATTTTGGATTTATATTCCGCTTTGAATAAGGAGGCCAGCTCCTTCAGATCCTCCGCCGTCAGGTCAACATCCAACGAAACGCCCTTCTTGGCTTTCATTTCGTCGATCAACGCTTCAAAATATTTTTTTCCAACCTCCATCACAACGTCAGAATACATCTGAATAAATCTTCTGTAGCAGTCATACGCCCATCTGGGGTTCCCGGACTTTTTGGCCATAACCTCCACAACTTCTTCGTTCAGACCCAGATTCAAAATGGTGTCCATCATGCCCGGCATGGAAGCTCTTGCACCGGATCTGACAGAAACCAGCAGAGGATTCTCCAAATCACCGAATTTTTTACCGGTGATTTCCTCCATCTTCGTAATGTGCTCCATAATTTGTGCCTGAATTTCATCGTTAATCTTTCTGCCGTCCTCATAGTATTTTGTGCAAGCCTCGGTTGAAATGGTAAAGCCCTGAGGAACCGGCAGACCCAGCTTGGTCATTTCCGCCAGGTTCGCACCTTTTCCGCCCAGGAGATTCCGCATCCCCGCGTCTCCCTCGCTGAACAAATACACGTATTTTTTGCTCATGTGTACGCCTCCTAAAGAAATTTTGAGCAAGGCCATCGCCTACCCCTTCTCCATCTCCGACAAGGAAACAACTCTCTCACCGGGTACCTTATGATTTTCTATAAAAAAGCAATGGCTCTAGCCTTACTATTATACCACTATTTCGCCCATTTGTAAAGCAATTTATTGCATTTCAAGCAAACTTTTCAGAAAATCCAAAGATTTTGGCCGTTTTTCCAAATGATACAGTAAAAATTGCTCGCAGAATCCGGAAAATTCCCTGATATATTCCGGCGCCAGAGAAAAGGAAAAAGGGTTTTTCGCCAGCTGAATATAACGCATAGCCTTTAACACAGGCCCAGAAATGCCGCCCTCCGTTCCGGCGCAGTCCGGGCACAAAATGCCTCCCTCGCTGACAGAAAAGCGGCCGTCCTCCCCTTCCTTTCCGCACCGCACGCAGGAGAACAGTCCCGGGGCAAATCCAAGCTCTCCCGCCGCCCGCAGCTCAAAGGCACCCTTGACCAGCCACAAGGCCTTGCTCTGCCCCTCAAGCAAAGAAAGAGCGTTGAGCAGCAGCCGCATCAGAGGCTGGTTTTCCATTTGCTCCTGTGACACGATTTCGCACAAATAGGCGGCACATGACATATGTAGCAAATCCTCCCCCACCCGGTGAAAGCTTCGGATCAGCTCGCATTCGTTCAGCTGATAGGCAGTTCTGCCCTGAAACAGCACAAACCGGCTGTAACAAAACAAGCCCGCGCCGGTGCAGCGGCGTTTACCCCCCCGCACCCCCCGGGCTGAAACGCTGACAGTGCCCCAATCCTTGGTAAACACCGTCAGCATTTTGTCATGCTCACCGTATTTGGTTTCCCGAAGGACAATCCCTTCCGTTTTCACCAGACTCATACTCCTGCCTGCCGGCCTGTTCCTCCGCCGCCAGCGCCTCCTCCTGTTTATACAATAAAAAAGCTTCAATATTCCCGCTGCTGCAAAAACAATTCCAGGCAAACTGATCTAAATTCATAACCGTCTTCCTCCCTGTGATGTTTGCCTTTAGTATTTCCTGCAAAGCATCCCGGGATACCAGACAAAAATTTACTCTTGATTTTCATACCCAAAATTTTTGATCAGATAATCGTTGTTGCGCCAGTCCTCCTTCACCTTCACCCAAAGCTCCAGATGCACCTTGCAGTCCAGCATCCGCTCCAGCTCCCGCCGGGCGGAGGTTCCGATTTTTTTCATCATGGAACCGTTTTTTCCGATCAAAATCATTTTATGGCTGGCCTTTTCTGTGTAAATCACTCCATGGATCCGGCAAAGCTCACCCTCCATTTTCATTTGCTCAATCTCTACTGCCACCCCGTGAGGCACCTCATGAGACAGAAAGCGCAGCACCTTTTCCCGAATCAGCTCTCCGGCAATCTGCCGTTCCGTCTGATCCGTCACCATATCGTCCGGAAAAAACTTGGGGCCGGAGGGCAGGTATTTCTTCATTTCCGCCACCAATTCCGGCAGGCCATCCCCCTTCAGGGCGCTGACCGGCACCACCGCCTCAAAAGGACACAGGGCACAATATTTTTCTATCATGGGCAGCAGCTTTTCCTTGGGCACCAAATCCACCTTGTTGATCACCAAAATCACTGCGCAATAGCAGTTTCGCAGCCGCTTTAACAGTTCCTCCTCCCCGCCTTCACGGGTAGCGTCCAGCAAAAACAGCACCAAATCCATATCATCCAAGGCGGAAAAGGCAGCGTTCACCATATAATTTCCCAATTTGTTTTTGGGCTGGTGCACCCCCGGCGTATCCACAAAAACAATTTGGCACCCTTCCTCCTGATACACCGCCTTAATCTGATTTCTGGTGGTCTGGGGCTTGTTTGACACGATCGACACCTTCTGCCCCACCAGCTGATTGATCAAGGTGGATTTCCCCACATTCGGCCTGCCCACCACTGTGGCAAATCCGGATTTAAACTGCTCCATTTAACATTCCTCCCGTGTCAGAGAAAGAGCGCTGAGCACCGCTTCCTCGTGGGTGCGCATCAGCCGCTTTTCCTCCTCTGTCATATGATCATAGCCCAACAAATGCATGAGGGAATGCACCGCCAAAAAGGCCGTTTCCCGCTCAATGCTGTGACCAAACTCCCTTGCCTGCTCCGCTGCTCTTTCCAGAGAAATCACAATGTCTCCCAAATACACCCGCCCCGTTTCCGGATCCAAATCCTCCGGGCCGATTATGGGCTGCTTTCCCGGAACCAAATCCAGCATGGGAAAGGACAACACGTCTGTGGCCCGATCGATCCCCCGCTGCTCTCGGTTGATTTCTCTGATTCCCTCATTATCTGTAAAGCTGACCGAAACCTCCGCCTCAAAGGGCAGCTGCTCCAGCCTTGCTCCCTGCTCCAGAGCCCGTTCAATCAGCTCCATGGCAGAATGATTTTCCTCAAAATTTTCCTCAAACAGTACCTTTAGCTTCATCTTGATTCTCCCGATAATCGATCCGTTTGTGATAATACCCCTTCAAGGTATGTACAAAGCTCGCCTTAATTTGTTCCAGCTCCGCCATGGTAATGTTACATTCCGCAAACTGGCCGTCCTTCAGCTTTCCTTCCACCAGCTTATCCACATACCGCTCCATTGCCCCCGGCGCATGATCCTTTAAGGTGCGCATGGCCGCCTCCACCGTATCCGCCAGCATCACAATGGCAATTTCTTTGGTCTGAGGCTTTGGCCCTGCATAACGAAAATCGTCAATATTGGTATCCGGATCCAAATCCTTCGCCTGCTGGTAAAAATACATGGTTGCGGTGCTGCCGTGGTGCTGCAAAATAAAATCCGTCAGCCGCTTGGGCATTTTATACTGTCGTGCAATTTCCACCCCGTCAGCAGGGTGCTGCAAAATAATATCGGCACTCTCCCGGGGACTCATGTGATCATGAGGACTTTCCGACAATTGATTTTCCTTAAACATAATGGGGTGCTTCAGCTTTCCCACGTCGTGATAATAAGCACCCACCCGAGTCAGTAACGGATCCGCCCCCACCACATAGGCTGCGTTTTCCGCCATATTCCCAACCATCAGACTGTGATGATAGGTGCCGGGCGCTTCAATCATCAGCCGCTTGAGCAAGGGATGATCCGAATTGGTCATCTCCAGCAGCTGAAATGGGGTCAGCAAATGGAAGGCTGCTTCTAACAGGGGTAAAATGCCCAAAGCGATAATGCCGGACAAAATCACTCCGATTCCCATCAGCAAGCCGTTGATCAACGCGTCATGAACCACGTTGTTCTCCATCATCTCCCAGCAAATTACCATAGTCGCCTCAAACAACGCCACCGGCAGACAAAACAGAAAAATTTTGATTCTGCTGCGAATGTTCTTCAGCAGGGCAATCATCACAGCGCCGCCCAAAGCGCAGATCAGAAAGAACTCCAAATCTCCCCGCATACAAAGAGCCGTCACAGAGCAAAACAGCACATGCATCACCAAGGCGGTTTTTTCATGGCACACCACCGCACCGATAATGGCCATGGTCAAAACCGGAATGAGATTCATGTGAAAATCCGGCTGCCAGATAAAAAAGGACAAAATCAGCAGCATGATCCAAAAGGCCGTAATCACAGCAGCTGTCAGGTTCCAGCGAAGGGTCATTTCCTGATATAAATCCCGAGCCGCAAAGGCGCAGAACAAAAACAGCAGAACGACCACCGCAATCACGCCGAAATAGGTAGCAAAATTGGAGAAATCCGTTTTTTGAATATACCCCATTTCCTTCATCATGGCATAATCTGCCTCGTCAATCCGCTCGCCCTTGCCAATGATCTTTTCTCCCTTTTGATAAACCACCGCCTCCACCTTGGCCGCCGCTTCTTCTTTGGCCGCTTGGGTGGCCTCCGAATCATAGGTTTTATTGGGCTTGAGCAAGGAAGAAACAAGATTATAGGCTACCCTGCGCCCGGCCTGGCTAAGATTTTTTTTGTTCAGACTTTCGCTGAGATAGGCATAGGCCTCGTCCGGCTGCTCTGCATCCAGTCCGTTTTTCATTGTTTCCTCCGAGGCGCTGATACAGCCCTCCTCAAACCGATCCAGCTCTGCCTGGCTCATGGCCAGAATCACCTGCCAGTCCTCCCGGCTGACCGAGCTGGCACTGATTTCGCTTTCGCTGAGCTCCGTATAGCTGTCATACTTTTGCCACAGCTCCCGGATTCTAGTCAGTGTTTCCTTCAATGACTTTTCTACCTGAGCCGATACCTCCAGATTAAAGCTGTACTGCTTTTGCACATAATCCTGTGCGTCCTTGCGCAGCTTTTCTGTTGTCAGCTTGTCTGTAATGACCCCCGAGGCATAAATATCCACCGGGCAAATGTCTCCAGCCTCAATATTGTACCGTTTGGGCAGGTATCCCTTCATGGTAACAAACACCGTTGCCAAAAGCGTAACAATCAGCATCAACTGCACCGCAAGCGGTTTTCTTTCCTGTTTTTTCAAGCGGGATTCCCCCTTTGAGGCTTGTCCGGCCTTTGCCGCTTTGCCTCGTATTTTTCATATGCCTTGATAATTTTCCGTACCAACGGATGCCGCACCACATCCAAATCCGTAAACTTCATAATTTTGATATCCTCAATGTGATCCAGCACCTTCATGGCCTCTTTTAACCCGGAACGAACGCCACCCGGCAAATCAATCTGGGTCACGTCTCCGGTGATCACCGCCTTGGAGCCAAAGCCGATTCTGGTTAAAAACATTTTCATCTGCTCCGGGGTGGTATTCTGAGCCTCGTCCAGAATAATAAAGCTGTCGTCCAAGGTGCGCCCCCGCATGTAGGCCAGGGGAGCAATTTCAATCGATCCCCGCTCCACATGCTTCTGATAGCTTTCCACACCCAGCATTTCATACAGTGCGTCATACAAAGGCCGCAGGTAAGGATCCACCTTGTTTTGCAGATCTCCCGGCAAAAAGCCCAGCTTTTCCCCTGCCTCCACTGCCGGCCGGGTTAAAATAATCCGGCTGACCTCCTTGGCTCGGAAGGCCTTGACCGCCATAGCCACCGCCAAATAAGTTTTCCCCGTTCCGGCAGGGCCGATGCCCAGCACCACCGTGTTATTTTCAATGGCCTCCACATACCGCTTCTGCCCCACCGTTTTGGGCTTTAAGGGCTTGCCACGGGCAGTCAGACAGATACAGTCCTTGGCAAGCTCCGCCGCCTGCCCCTCCTGTCCGGTTTCTGCCATAGAAATCAAATAGTCGATGGTTTGTTCCTCGATAACCTCTCCTGCCTGCGCCAGCCGCACCATCTGCTCCACCACAGCTGCGCACTGCTCGGTCTGCTCCCGGGTCTCTCCTGTAATTTTAAATTCGGTTCCCCGGTGCAGCAGCTGCACGCCAAACTTTTTTTCCAGCAGCTTTGCATTTGCGTCAAAGCTGCCCATAACCTCCATTGCATGATCAATGCTGTTCACTGTCACTGTTTTCTGTATCATCTATCAAATCTCCTTGCAGTTCCGGCTCGTAAGTTTGCTGCAGCGCAATATTCTCCAAGCATTCAAAGGTGCAGCTGACCTTAATCTCACCATTTTCCTCGGCCTGAATTTCCCGGCTGACAGAAACCAGCTCCGTTCCCTCGGGCACCTCTGCGGAAAGCTCCTGTGTCATTTCCTCCTCCGCCCTTTGAGCCGCTTCCTCCTCCGTCAGCTCCTGACGGGTCACAGAAAGCTCCCGTACCGTCCGTCTGGTGACGGACACACCCCCGGCACTCCAAACCGTTTCTTCTATTGTATCACATTCGGGATATATATTTCCAGTATTTCCGAAGAAATTTATAAAAATTTTTGAAATTTTTATTCCATAACGGTTTTTTTGCTGTCCGGTCAGCTCTCTTTTTTCCAAAATCAGGGGGACCGTCCTGTTTTTTTGTGTCCAGGTGCGGGCAATTACCTCCCCAAAGGAATGCACCGGAAGGGGCTGCTCCACCTCAACTCCCTTTAGAGCCGAAACCAAAAGCTGTCCCTTGGTGACCGTGTCTCCCACCTTCACCTGGGCCTCTCCTTCCCGAACCAGCATCAGCTCTATCACCCCGTCCTTGGCAGAAACCAGGTGGCAGGGCTGATCAGCCGGAATCATTTGAGGGGCCAAGGTGCGCTCCTTGATTTCCACCGTTACATCCGTTCCCTTCACCCGAACTCCCACCCACGCAACCGTATTTAACTGCTGCAGCACCTCAAAGCGTACCTTTTCTTCATCGATGGATCTGCTCCACACCCATTTTTTGATGCCGTTTTCCTTTAAAATCCGGTTTAAGGCAAACAAATCCGTTTTCTCTACTCCAATCACCTCAATCTTCCAAACCAAGGAGCTGAGCAAATACAAAGCAGCCAAAAACAGGACAAGCCCCGCTAAAAACACCTTTCTTTTTCGGTATCGCTTCAGCAAAAAGGGCAGTCCTTTTCTTTTTTCAATGGTCACTCGGGCGCTGCTTTTGAATGCTGCTCCCCGGATCCGCTTAAAATCCGCCGCTAAAATACAAGCCTTCATGCTTCGGCCGGGCTTCATATTCCACAGCAAAATATCCCGGCGGCCGCATATGGATAAAAACCGTTCCGCAATCCCGCCGTCTACTGAAATTTCCAGATACCCCCTCAACCAACGGAACAGCCGGATGAGCATACCTCTCCCTCCTTAATAAATGAATTCCACCTGCGTAACCACCCCGGTAATCTGAAGGCCGTCGTCACTGATGGTTTGAATTTCGAACTGCTTCCCCTTCATTTGAAGCAAAAAGCAGGCGGTGCTGATGCGAATGCTGTCCGTCTCGTATTCAATAATAGCCTTATAATTTTCCACCGTAACCTTTTTATTCCCGCTGAACACAATCCGTGGCAGCACCAATTCCTCCGGAAATTCCAGCATCCGAACTGCTTTTTCCTTAATATTTGTTTTATCCTCCTGCCTCTTTTTTCTCATGACGCACCTCTTTTCATTGTAATTTATGCAAAGAGTGGCCTGATCATGAATATAAATAGGGAGAGGCGGCAGCCCGGCCGCCCAAGCTGCAAACGTCCCTCCCAAGTCCGGGAGACAGCATACGGGCGGAAAGGATGCCTTTACATGAAACGGATTGGATTATATCTTTGTCTGGGTGCCGTGCTGATTTTTTTGCTGGTCTGTCCCTCTGAGGCCATGTCGGCTGCGGCAAAAGGGTTGGAGCTTTGCACAAGAGCTGTGATTCCCTCCCTGTTCCCCTTCTTTATTCTTAGCTTTTTGCTGATCCGCACAGGATTTTTATCCGCAGTCTTTCGTCCGGCGCAGCCTCTTTTTTGCAGGCTGTTCGGCCTTTCTCCGGGAGGTGCGGGGGCCTTTTTCATGGGTGCCTGCGCAGGGTACCCCATCGGGGCAAAATCCGTTGTTGAACTGACCGAGTCCAACCAAATCTCCAAAGAGGAGGGGCGCCGCCTGCTGGCCTTTTGCAACAATGCGGGGCCTTTGTTTTTGGTGGGAACCGTAGGGGTGGGCATGTTTCACAATGCCGCCTGCGGTTATCTGCTGCTGGTATCCCATCTGACCGCCGCAGTTATCATCGGAATTCTATTTCGCCGAAGTGGACGGCACTGTCAGGTCGTTTCGCCCCCTGCCCCGGCCTTATCCTGGAACCTGTTATCCGATGCTGTCAGCAGCGCAGTCAATTCCATGCTGGCCGTGTGCGGCTACATCATTTTATTTCAGGTGATCATTTGCGGATGCGTCAAAAGCGGTCTGATCTCCTGTTTGACCGTCGCCTTGACCGCAGGCCGTGGATCCCGGCTGGTTCAAGGAATTTTGTGCGGACTAATTGAAATGACCACCGGCGTTCATATTCTGGCCGGCCTGCCCCAAATTCCCATGCGGACTGTGCTCACCGCCGTATCCGGTGTTTTGGGCTTTGGCGGACTGTGCGTTCACGCCCAAACCCTTGGCATTTTAAAGGGGTATCCGAAAAAAACATACCTGACAGGAAAGCTCCTGCAAGGTATGTTTTCACCCATTCTTACTTATTTTCTTTATCCCAAATTTTTGCCCGCCCAGACTGTGTTTTACACCCATGTTCCCACCCAGCAGGAGCTCAACGGTCAGCTTTATCTGACCCTGGCTCTGCTGGCGGTTACCATTATATTTTATCTGATCTTTTTAACGGTATCTTATTTCCGATCAAAGCAGTGAAACGGCAATTTCTGCATTTTGAAAGGCCTTTTTCTTCAGCTCCTTCAGCCGGCTCTCATAGTCCGATTCCCGCGCCAGAGCCGTCAGACGGAGCAGCTCTCCGGCCTGAATCTGCTCGGCGCTTACATAGCTTTCCAGCCCAAGATACCGAAGATACCCCCGCACCTTTGGGTCATATACAATGCCCACGGGAGCGGCTCCTGCCGCCGTGGCATAAATCAACGCATGAAGGCGCATTCCCACCACTGCGGCGCTTTTGGACATCAGTCCCAACACCTGCTCCACCGTAAGAGAATCCTCCAGCACCACCGCATCCGTCCCCTTGGCCGCCCGCCAACAAAGGTCAGTATCCCGGGAGGGCTGCATGGGAAGCAGCAGGCTTTTAAAGCCATAACGGCTTCTCATCTCAATCATATATTTTTTGACTTCTGTGCAGATTTTTTCATCGCAGTTTTTCCAGCTTCGCAAAGATATGATCACAGGGGGCTGCTGGCAGCCAAGCTTAGCCAGCAGTTCGGCGGTTTCCTCCTCCGGGCAAAGCGTCAGCCCCAATGCCGGATCTGCCGTAACCCGCATCTCCGGCTTACAAACTCCCATTCCCCGCAGCTCCTCCAAAGAATCCGGTTCCCGCAGTGTAATCTGATCCACCCGGTTGAGCACCTTCCCGCACAGTCTGCGGTTCCAGCCGGAATCCACCGGGCCAACCCCGTTGGCATACAGCATCACCTTGCACCCGCATTCGGTCGCCATCTGAATCAAGCCCAAATAATAATACAGCGATTTGGAGCTGGTGGCGTCCTGAATCAGGCTGCCTCCGCCGCTTAGCAAAACCTTTGTTTTTTTCATCACGCGAAAAATGGTTCTCAGCTTCATCCGTCCAATGGCCTTTACCCCATGGCGCCGGGCGGTTTCCTCCGGATTCTGAGACAGCACCACAATCCGAATGCCGGGGCGGCACACTCTCAAATCATGCAAAATTGCCTGCAGCAAGGCCTCGTCCCCACTGTTTCCAAATCCGTAATAACCGGATAGCATCACATCATACATTTTCTTATCCCCGCTCATTCTTTTATTACCGCCCGGTAAGCCTTTTCCGCATCGTCTGCCATCCGCCGGACGGAATAATGCTGTTCGATGGTTTTTTTACAAAACCGGCGAATGCTCCGCTGGGCTGTCTCATCCATACGGGCATATTCCAAAATGCTGTCCCGAACCGATGCCACAGTGGGAAGAGCAGCCCCTCTGCAGGTGAAGTTATTGGCAAAGGCAGCCTCCTCCTTCTCCGGCAGATACAGTCCCTGATCTCCTTCGTTTCCGGCCAGCACCACCGCCTTTTCAGCGGCCATTGCCTCCAGCGCCGCCCGGCTGACACCTACAAACAGATCCGCCGACGCCACAAACCGATTCACATCCGTTCTGGGGCCTGTGATTTTAATGTCCTGTCCGCCCAGACTACGGTTGGTCTCCTCCGCCAACTTGGCAACCTCCCGGTACACGTCTCCCCCGCCTACAATCACCAGCTCCGCATTGGGAATCTGTTTTTTGATTTCAGGGAAGGCCTTCAGCAGCAAAAAGGCCACATCCGCCCGGCTTTGATCCAGCCGGCTGATATGCACAATCCGAAACGCATCTTTAGAAAGCCCAAACTCCACGCTGATTTCACCATAGGAAATATCTCCGGAAAAACGCTGGGTATTGATCCCGTTAATGGTAACAATAATCTGCTCCGGAGGCAAATGATATTCCTTGATCAGATAGTCCCTGATGTCCTCGCTGACGGCAATGGTCTCCTGCCCCCAATCGGTTAAATACTTTAATCCGTGCCCTGTTTCAAACACCCAGTGAGCCGTAGTCACAAAAGGAATCTGCTCTCTGCGGCACAGCTTTCCCGCCAAAAATCCGGGAATTCTGGCATGGGCATGCACCAGATCAATCTGCTCTTTTTTGATAATCTCCTTCAGCTTCCGATAAGATGCCAGCAAATGAGACGGCTTTTTGTTATGCATCGGAACCTGATAATGAACGATCCCCGCCTCCTCCAGCTCGGGTACAAAGGCACCCCCGTTTGAGGCGATCACCACATGATAGCCCCGCTTTTGCAGCGCCAGGGAAAGCTCCATAATATGCGTTTCCGCCCCGCCGATCCCCATAGACATCTGCGCCATTAATATATTACAAGGTAAGTTGGCCATGATTTCCTCCTTATGATAGCTTCTCTTTTTATGGTATCATAATCAATCAAAAAAATCAATCCCAAAAACACTTCTTTTTGACTTTTCTTTTGATCTATGGTATGATAAAAGCAACTGATTCAAAGAAAGGCGGGGCTTTTATGAGAGTTGCGGGAATTATTTGCGAATACAACCCCTTTCATAACGGACATCGGTATCATATTCAAAAAACATTAAAACAAGCCGACAGATGTATTTGC
>JAXEOR010000153.1:0-10232 GCA_034117945.1 Clostridia bacterium
CACCCGTAAATTAATGTCCTTCAGCGCCCAGAAGGTATCCGCCTTCGAGGATCTCAGCTGCAGCAGACGTTCCTTTAAGGTGGTTGCCTTATCCTGATACCGCTTGAATTTTTTTGAAACATTCACCACTTCGATCATTTAAATCTCCTCCGCGAATCCCGGCTCCAGCTTGTTGAAAATCAACACGCCTGCAACGAAAATGACGATCGCCTCCAGGGCTGCAACCCCGATCTGAAAAAAATTCGGCGGCGTTCCGTAATAAATCACATTTCGGAATCCCAGAACCAGCGGCGTCATAGGATTGAGCAGCAGCAGATTTTGCAGCCATTCCGGCAGCATCTGAATGGGATAAACGATGGGCGTGGCATAAAACCAGGCCATGGTAACAATATTCACGATATGCTCTAAATCTCGAATATACACGTTCATAGCGGAAAACATCAGGCAAAAACCGGATACCGCCACATACAGGATCAAAAGCAGCAGAAGAAGATACAATATATTCCAGGTCAAAGAAATCTGGGCAATCAGCAGCCCCACCAGCACAACCGCCAGGCCATAAATGTAATTCACCAGCCCACCGGTGGCAACAGAAAGAGGAAGCACCTGCCTGGGAAAATAAATTTTTTTAACCAGGTTATAATTTTCCACAATACATTCCGTGCTGGTTTGCAGGGAGGTGGAAAAGAAAATCCAGGGCAGTAATGCCACAAACAAAAACATGGCATAATTTTTTTCCTCTACCCGCATCAAAAAGGGAAAAATCAAGGCATAAATCGCAAGCTGCATCAAGGGATTGATAAAGGTCCATAAAAAGCCTAAAAAAGACCCCTTATACCTTGTTTTCAAGTCCTTTCGCACCAAGCATTTCAGCATTTCCCGATATTGGTACAGCTCCACAAAAAAACGTTTCATACCTTATTGCTTCTCCTCAAGTTGTTCAATTTGCCCCATAATTTTTTTCGCCTGATTAATGGCATCCTTTACCGGTCTGTAGATCCACAGCTTTGTTTGATAGCTTTCCTGAACCGTATCAATCTCTTCCTCTAATTTGATCAGCCGAGACATTGCCCGCTTAATGCCCTCCCGGTCATCCTGCTGCTGATATAGCTGAGCAACCGAAGTATATAGCTGGGCAATGTTGGTATAGGTATCAGGATTTAAAGGATACAGCTCAGTAAGCTGATCAATCAACCGGCAGGCCTGCTCCAGATTCCCTGTATTGACATAAAAAATGGCTAATTCATTGATCAGATACCGATCTCTGGGATTGCTCCGGTAGCCTTGTTCAAAGGCATTTTTGGCAATATCGGCATATTGATACATCTGATCCGGATCAGACTGGGCATAGGCCGCCGCAATATGAAAGGCGATATTTCCTTTGGTTAAGCAATAGGAGGAATTCAGCGGATCGATGGCAACCGCCTTGGAGGCACACTGATAAGCCTTTTCTGCGTCCGTTTGCATATAGGAGGCGGTGTTGTAATAATTGTTCCAGGCAATTCTGCCGAAAACCCCTCCGACAGCAATCACCAAGGCAGCCAAAGCTGCGCACCACCGCAGCCAAGGTGCCTTTACCGACTTAGGCTGATCCAGGGAAGAAATCTGTGCCAGCAACAGCCAGGTAACCGTTGTCATTGTGTAAAAAGAAAAATCAATATCAAACATGCTGTGGATGAAAATAACAGCTGCCGCCGAAAACAGAGGCGCCTGCGCCAGCCTGATCTCCCGATCCGATCGAAGGAGCTTAACAAACAGGCGCAGCATGGTAATGATAAAAAAGAGAAAGACAACAATGCCGAGAACACCCGTTTCCACCATCAAATGGAGCAAAAAGCTGTGCGGGCTGTTGGCCTGATACCAATAGGACTGATATTCCTGATATACAAACGGCCATCCTCCCCCGCCGATCCCCAGCCAGGGATAATCCAGGAAAATCGAAAAAGCGTTTTTGTAAAAGGTCAAACGCTCCGTTACTGTTCTGGACTCCATCGTAAATTCACTGATACGGTTGACAATGGTTTCCGGCAGGAAAAACCGACCGAATAACACCATCACAACCACCAGCAATACCAACAGCACAGCCAGACCCCAAAGAGATTTTTTTGTCAGGTGAATTTTTTTGGAGAGCTTTTCCAGCAAAAATCCAAACACCACCGCTGCGGCAATAGAGCCCACAATGTAGCCGATGCAAAGACCGGTGGCTTTATTAGCAAAAGCGTCGCCCAAGCCCTTTAACACCAAAAGTGCCGACAACAAAGAGCCTAAAACGGGAAGAGAGGCTGTTTTACTCCCTTTGGGAAGAATCCAAAAATAAAGAATCAGCAGCACAGGGAACAACAGCCAGCTGCCTCTTGACTGGGAAAACACAACCGTCAAAAGTGCCGCCATATTCCCTGCGCAGATGAAAAGACGAAGCCAAAGCTTTTTGGTTTTGGCATACAGGCTCATTCCAAGCACAAATACACAGGACAGCATGATTGCCGAGGTATTGTGATATTGAAATAAAGACATGACCAGATTTTTTTCGCTGTCATAGGCGCCGCTGATAAAGTAAGCACTGCTTGCCGCACCCAGTCCGATTAAGGACATCAGCACACCGCCCACATAAAGGGTAACAATCAGCCATTGCTTGCGATCTGTCAGCAGCCGCTTGGCTACGAAATACAGCAACAGACAGGCGGAATATTTCATCACCTCTGCCACTGCGCTTCTAAAATAAACCGCAGTAAACAGAGAAAGAGCATAAACCATCGTAATCCCGATGACAAACAGATCCAATCCACGGTTCATGCCTTCCTTGGCAGGAATCAACAGAAATACAGCGGCCGCCAGAAGTCCGAAAAGAGCCAGATACAGAAACTGCTCCCCCTCAAAATACATCCCCCGCATAAAAAAGGTGGAAAAGGTCAGAAGCAAAAGAGCCAGGGTCAAAACAGATTCCTTTGTGATTTTTTTACTCAACATCAATCATCCTTCCGATTTACTGATAAAAATTTTCGATGATGGCATCTACCGCGTTCTTACTGACGTAAAAATCCACCCTGTCATTAACAGAAACAGCAAAATATCTTTCCCCCATCGGGAAAAAGGCAACAGAATCGGTGCTGCCGTCCGTTCGGCGGGCGGTATAAGAAATCACAGGCTGTCCCTCTGTTTTTTCCTGGATCATACCGATTATTTCTGCATTCAGCAAGCACTGGAATTTTTCCTTCCACCGGCTGCTCTCTACCTGTTCCCCATTGAAATAATAGGTTTCCTGTTCTCCGGAGCGCTTGATCTCCATGGAAAACTCCCTGTCGCCGATCACACCGGAAAAGCCTTCCACCGTATCTATATGAGGTAAATACACATAACGTTCAAGATAAGACAGAGGATCCGTTTCCAGAAGAGAAATCATCTGTTCGGAAACTCCGAATACGCCGTTCTTATTTTCCCATTTTGCGTAGTATAACCCCTGTTCGCTGGGCTGACCGATCAACAGCACATCCTCCGGGCTGTCGCCGCCGGACAGCTGCAGAGAATATGCAGGCTGCACAAGGCCGCATTCCTCCGGTGTTTTATCGTCATAAAATTCTTCAATCTTTAATTCCTGAATGGGCGTGATCATCTGTTCAAAAAGACTGCTTTGATAGACATTTCGCTCAAAGGGGCGAGTCATTTTCCAGCTATTCTGCTCTCCCCGGAGAATTTCATAGGTTTGTCCGTTATTTTGATACACAATTTTGGAAAGGTCGTCCTCTTCAACAGAGAACAGAGTTACCCTCCGATAGTGCTTTAAAGGATTCAAAATATTGTTGCCCTCAACGGTAGACAGAAGATAAACCGGCTCCTGTCCCTTTTTCTGCATGTAATATCCGTTTTGCCCCTCCACCTGGTCTCCCAGTAAAAAGGTGGCCTCTGTTCCGTCTGTCAGGGTAATATCAATGGATGCCTGAGGCTGGGTCAATCCGTACTGCTCCAGATCGGAGGGCTGCTGTTCAATTGTTCTGGAGGGCTTTAAATTCACATAATCCCAGGACAAGCTGTTCACATAGGGCTGCTCCAGCTCAATGTCCGGCTGCTCAACGCAGCTCCAGCCCTCCTCCCTCTTGACAAAGGAAAAGGTACCACTGGGATTTGTCACCCTGATCTGAGCAAAGCTATTCTGATCCGCTGTGAAAATCGCCTCCGCCAATTCATAGGCGCTGGGTGTTTCTGTTGTTTCGGGAGTCAGCGCTCCCAGGCGCAGGGCAAGATAGATCCCTGCCAAAGCGACGAACACAATTCCTGCAATCCAATTCTGTTTATTGCTCACAAGAATCGCCTCCTTGCCCAAATGATAATGCCGATTACCAGCGTCAGCAAAGACATGGCAAAAATGACAACGGTAAAACGGATTCCCGTTCCTGTGCTTAGCTTTAAGGTATCACTGACCAAGCTTTTTGCCCGGATCTTGACCGCATCCTCCAGCTGGCTCATCCAAGCGACGCTATTGAGGAAATAATCTCCGTTGGCATAGGTTGTGTTGTCCTCTAACAGGCTGTTAAGCAGCAGCTGGGAGGTACCCGTTACCATAATGTTAGATTCTCGTCCTCCCTGCTCCCGGATTGCCATAGCAGACATGACATAGCTGCCGGCGGTATCTCCTTCGGCAGGAGAAGAAAAGCCTTCCGCCGTAAAATTCGTTCTGGCATATGCCTTTTCAGAGGTGGACAGCAATGGTACCACATCCGCCTTTTTGATATTGCTGACCTCCAAGGTTAAGGAGCGGGAAAAAGGAACAATCATCAGAGCGTTTTGATTCACGCCCGAGGTAAACAAATATTGCTCTACCGTTGGAATGATGTTAATGGCAGCACTGCCGCCGGAGCCGTAAAACCGATCGGCATCCGTTTCGTACAAATAATCATTGTTTACCCCAATGCCCCATTCCTGCAAATAGGCCGTTAAACGATCCAAGCCGTTGACACCCACGTCAAAATAAAACTGCACATTGCCCCCCTGCTCCAGATACCGATCCAGCTTTTCAATCTCCTCAGCGGAAAAATCCGTTTTGGGAGAAATGCAAATCAGCATTTGGCTGTCCTCCGGAATTTCAGAGGTCAAAAACTGAAGCTGCTGAATACTGTAGTAGCTTTGGTTCAGCAGAGACTCCATAATGCCAAACTCTTTTTCGCTGTGACCGGTCATCAGATAAACGGTTTGGGTTTGCTCAGATGTCACATAAAGGATGGCATTGGTCAGCTTATTTTCCGCCGTATAGGTCTTTGTTTCGGAAGAGGTAAAATCAGAAGAATCTAAGGTTTTGAACCGGCTTCCGCATTCAATCAGAATGGTTCCGTAGGACAAATTGGCCTGGCCCTCAAAGCGCTTGGCGAAGGTAGGACTTTCAGACAAATCCACAGATTCAACCTGGATTTTTCCGCCTGCTTCCTTACGGTAGCGGTCGATGACCTCTGCCGTATCGTCACCAATCGGCCGCTGCTCCGATTCAATCAAATAAATGGAGATGTCCTTTTCCAGCCCTTGTAAAATCCGCTTGGTATCGTCCGTTAAGGCATAAATTTTATTGCGGGTCATATCAGCCTTCAAAGGATAAACCGACACCACTTCCGTCACAATCAAATTCACCAGCACCGCAATCCCTATAATCAGGCAAGTAAAAAGTAACGCTCTGCGGCTGTACTTGCTGTTTTTTCCTTTTTTTATCATCACGGCGCCTCCTTAACTCCAGCGGCGCTTTTCGATGACCTGTCTGGTCAGGAAAAGAGCAACCGCCGCAACTGTCAGATAAAAAATTACATGTTCAAAATGAAAAACGCCCAAATAAAAATCTTCATATCTGTTTTTGAGGGAAAGCCACTCGATAATAGATACCCAAAAATCGCTTTTTACCGCTGTTTTGATGGCGTCAAACACCTGCACAAACAGCAACACACCAAAGGTGGAAAGGGCCGCAATCACCTGGTTTTCCGTTAAAGAGGACAGGAAAAGACCGATGGCGATAAAAACGCAGCCGACCAAAGAAAAGCCTGCATAGGAGGTCAGCAGAACGCCCTTTTCCGGATTTCCGTAAAAGGATAAAAACACCGGGAAAACAAGGGTGCATGCAACCGCAACCAAAAATACGCAAACTGCCGCCAGATATTTTCCCAGCACGATCTCCCAAACGCTGACCGGCGAGGTAAGCAAAATCTGATCGCTTTTGGTTTTTCTCTCCTCAGACAGGCACCGCATGGTTAAAATAGGAACCAAAAAGGTCAGGATGGTCAGCAGATTATAAAACACCGACCGCATATCCGACGTTAGCCCCGCAATATTTGTAAACAGAAAATAATAAGAGGCAAAGGCCATAAACACACTGATAAACACATATCCCGTTACCGATTTAAAATAAGACTGGAATTCCCGTTTGAAAATCGCCTTCATACCTGCACCTCCTTTGCCTTCTCCTGTTCTCCGCCTGAGGTCAGCCGCAGGAAAATATCCTCCAGAGTCAATTCCTCCTGCTTTTCTGCCAGCAAGGGCAGCTTGTGCTCTGCCAAACGATAAAACAGCTGCTCCCGAACCTCCTCATCCGAAGCACCGGAGGAAAGCTCGATCCGATACTCACCGGATTCCAGCTGTTGAGCGCTCAATACTCCTTCTGTTTCCTGCAGCAACTTTAACACCTGCTCTGACTCTCCCTTTACCGCCAGCCGGAAGCTGGTGCCGATCATATGTTCCGCCAAATGCTCAGGAGTATCCACTGCTACAATTTTCCCACGGTTAATGATGATTACCCGCTCGCAAACCGCACTGATTTCCGAAAGAATGTGTGAGCTTAAAATAACGGTATGCTCCTTGCCCAGCTCGCAAATCAGGTTCCGAATCTCAATCATCTGCTGGGGATCCAGACCAACAGTAGGTTCATCTAAAATCAGCACCTCAGGATTGCCGATCAGCGCCTGAGCCAGCCCCACCCGCTGCCGATATCCCTTAGACAAATTTTTGATCAGACGGCCGGATACATCCCGGATATGTATTTTTTCCAGGATTTCTTCAATGTGAGCGGCTTTTTCCCCTTTGACACGCTTCAGATCAAACACAAACTCCAAATATTCCTGCACCGTCATATCAAAATACAAAGGCGGCTGCTCCGGAAGATAACCAATCCTCCGCTTGACCTCAAAGGGAGATTGCAGCACATCAAAGCCGTCTACCGTTACAACACCCTCGTCGCTGGAAATATAGCCGGTCAGGATATTCATTGTAGTGGTTTTTCCTGCACCGTTGGGCCCCAAAAATCCAACAATTTCCCCCTTGTCAACCGAAAAGCTGACATGATCCAGTACCGTTTTCTCCCCATACCGTTTGGTTAGATTTTCAATGGTAATCATCAATGCTATTCCCGCCTTTTATTCTTCTTTTTTGGGTGGATGACAGCTGATATACAGCTCATCCAACTGCTTTTGATCTACCGTTTCGGGAGCGTTGGTCATCAATTCCGACGCATTTTGCTGCTTCGGAAAAGCCATAACCTCCCGAATACTGTCTGCTCCCGCCATCAGCATGACCAGCCGGTCAAAGCCAAAGGCCATTCCTCCGTGAGGAGGTGCGCCGAATTGAAAGGCATCCAGCAAAAAGCCAAATCTGTTTTGAACTTCCTCCGGCGGAAGATTCAGCAGCCGGAACATGGTCTCCTGCAGCTCTCTTTGATAAATCCGCAAACTGCCGCCTCCCAGCTCGTTTCCGTTTAAAATCACATCGTAAGCCTTGGCTCTGATTTTACCGGGATCGGTATCAACATACTGCAAATCCTCCTCCATGGGAGCGGTAAAAGGATGATGCATCGCCGTATAGCGGCCTTCCTCCTCGCTGTATTCCAGCAGCGGAAACTCAGTTACCCACAAAAAGCAAAATTCCTTGGGATTTAAAAGATTCAGCTTTCTGGCTACCTCCAGCCGCAAATTTCCCAAAGCGTCAAACACCACTTTGTCCTGGTCAGCCACAATCAGCACCAAATCACCCGGTTTTGCGTTCACACGCTCCAGAATGGCCTCCATTTCCTGCTGACTGAAAAACTTCGCAATGGGACTTTTCAAGCTGCCGTCCTCATTTACCACAATCCATGCCAGCCCCTTGGCTCGATAGGTTTTTACAAACTCACCCAAGGCGTCAATTTCTTTTCGGGAAAAGTCCTTGGCATGGCCGTCCACGTTAATCGCCCGGACACTTCCTCCCGCCTTTACCGCACCGGAGAACACCCCAAATTCGCAGTTTTCTACCAAATCAGAAAGATTTTTCAGCTCAAACCCAAACCGAAGATCCGGCTTATCTGAGCCGAAGCGATCCATGGCCTCGGCATAGGTCATCCGCAAAAAGGGTGTTTTTACTTCTACTCCCAAAAGCTCTCCAAACAGGCGTTTCAGCAGCTCTTCATTGATGGAAATCACATCGTCAATATCAACAAACGACATTTCCAGATCAATCTGCGTAAATTCCGGCTGACGATCCGCTCTCAAATCCTCGTCACGGAAGCATTTTACAATCTGAAAATACTGATCCATGCCGGAGAGCATCAGCAGCTGCTTATACTGCTGAGGAGACTGAGGCAGGGCATAAAATTTTCCGGGATGCACCCGACTGGGCACCAGAAAATCTCTGGCTCCTTCGGGAGTGCTTTTGATCAGCATAGGGGTTTCAATCTCTAAAAAGCCATGCTCATCATAAAAGTTCCGTATGATTTTGGCCGCCTTGTGCCGCAAAATCAAGTTGCGCTGAACATCCGGCCGTCTTAAATCAAGATAACGATAGGTCATTCTGACCTCGTCCTTCACATCGGAATTTTCCTCAATGGCAAAGGGGGGCGTTGCAGAAGAATTCAGCACCCGCAGCTGTTCTGCCGCAATCTCAATTTCTCCCGTTTTCAGCTCCCGGTTGATATTCTTTTCTTCCCGCAGACATACCTTTCCCTGTACTGCAATCACATATTCCGAACGAAGGCCTTCCGCCTTTTCCAAAAGCTGTTGATCTGCATCTCCCGAAAAGGTAAGCTGAACCAGACCGGAACGATCCCGCAGCCAGATAAAAATCAAATTTCCTAAATCTCTTCTGCGCTGCACCCATCCGGCCAAAGTTACGGTTTTTTCGGCATCCGCTGCGGAAAGCTCCCCGCACATATGGCTTCGTTTCATACCTTCCATGGTTTCCAGCTTATTCATTTCCATCGTTTTTCCGTCCCTCTTTCTGATTTATCAAAAATTCCGCCAGCTCTGAAAGAGCCACCTTGGTTTGCTCTCCCGTTTCCATATTTTTTACCTCGGCACTGCCCCGGGCAATTTCATCCTCCCCCAGCACAACCGAAAATTTCACACCCAGTTTATTCGCATATTTCATCTGAGCCTTCAAACTTCTGGAAAGGGAGTCCTTTTCACAGGATATTCCTTGCTTGCGCAGCTTGTATACCAAGGTCTGCGCCGCCCGCTCCGCCTGCTCTCCGATGCTTGCCACAAAAAGCCGGGGCATCTGCTGCTGCAAAAAATCTCCTCTTTGCTGCTCCAGCACCATCAGCAGCCGTTCCAAGCCTAGGCCAAAGCCAACGCCCGGAGCCGGATCTCCGCCCAGTTCCTCCACCAGACCGTCATACCGGCCGCCGCCGCAAACCGTTCCCTGAGAGCCGATATCGGTGGAAACAAATTCGAACACCGTTTTGGTATAATAATCCAACCCACGCACAATATGAGGATTAATCTGATAAGAAATTCCCATCTCCTTCAAATACCCTTGCAGCTGATCAAAATGCCGCTGGCAGTCAGAGCACAAATAGTCCAGAATCACCGGAGCACCTGCTGCAATTTCTTGACACACAGGAGATTTGCAGTCCAGAATTCTCAGGGGATTTTTATCCAGCCGTTCCAGACAGGTTCCGCAAAGCTCCTGCTTTCTGCCGTTAAAGTAATCCTTCAGAGCTTTATTATATTCCTTTCTGCACACCGGACAGCCAATGGAATTGATGTTCAGCTGTACGTTGGAAATGTTCAGTTCCTTCAGCAATACAGAGGCCAAAGAAATAATTTCTGCATCCACCGATGGCTCCTGAGAACCGAATACCTCCACCCCAAACTGATGAAATTCTCTTAACCGGCCTGCCTGAGGCTTTTCATACCGATAGCAAGCTTGTAAATAATACAGCTTCACAGGCTGAGGCCCTGCATACAAGTGATGCTCCAGATAGGACCTCACTGCCGCCGCTGTCACCTCCGGACGCA